>JBKJYC010000475.1:0-5306 GCA_046715885.1 Usitatibacter sp. | reverse complement strand
GGAATACGTCGTGCGCGACGGAGACGTGATGCATTTCCGCTTCAACGTCTGATCACGCGGCTCATATTCCGTAACAGCCTGGCGTGGCGTGGCGGCTAGACTGAAAGTCATGCACCGGTACCTGTTTGCCTGCCTGCTCGCCGCCCTCGTCGCGCTCCCCCAACTCGCGGGCGCCCAGCTGCTGGGGACGCAGACCCCGCTGCGCGTCCTCTTCGTGGGCAACAGCCTCACGTACACCACCGACATCCCGCGACGGGTAGCGAAGGTGGCCGAGGCCACCGGGCGCAAGGCGGTCATCGAATCGGTGGCCTACCCTTCTTTCAGCCTCGAGGACCACTGGCGCGACGGGCGCGCGGCGGAGGCGATCCTCAGGGGCTGGGACATCGTGGTGCTGCAGCAAGGCACCTCGGCCCATGAATCGGGGCGCGCCGAGCTGGTCGAATACGCCCGGCGGTTCGCGAAGCTCATTCGCGGCGCGGGGGCGAAGCCGGCGCTCTACATGGTGTGGCCGCTCGCGGACCGGCCCCGGGAATTCCCGGACACCATCCGGTCGTGGCGCAGGGCGGCGAGCGAGACCGACGCGATCCTCATTCCCGCCGGCGAGGCGTGGCTCCGGGCGCTGGCCAAGGAGCCGAGGCTGAAGCTCTATTCCGACGGCATCCATCCGTCGTCCTTCGGCAGCGACATCGCCGCGCTCACCATCTACCTGTCGCTTTTCCCCGCCGGACCGCAGGAGTTCGACGAGGCCTTCGTGGCCAAGGTGGCGAATGCGCTGGAGATTCCTGCCGATCGGCGCGACCTCTTCTTCGACGCCGCCACGCTCGCCATCGACTCGCCCCTCGTGATCAAGTAAAATTGTCGGTTCCGGCGAGTTAGCTCAGTGGTTAGAGCAGCGGAATCATAATCCGTTGGTCCGGGGTTCAAATCCCTGACTCGCCACCACATTTTCCAACCCGTTGATCCGTCCGGATCGGCGGCGGGCCTTCAGGTCCCTGACCGGCCAGGCGTGCGCTACCGCACAGACGCCATCCCGTAAGAGCGTAATTTGTACATATGCCCGCCGAACGGCTGGCAAACGATGATGCGAGGCACCATGCTGCGCGGGTTCGATGTTCTCGGCTCCCCCCTCCCCCGGACTGACAAGTCTTCCCCAGATTTCCCTATCGACGTCGACTCGAGAGAGAGCATGCCCCGAGCCACGATATCGGCGCCCGAGCTCTTCTCGTTCCTCAACGAGGAGTTTTCGCGCCTGCAGCCAGTGGAATGCCACCGGTGCGTGACACCTCCTCCGATCCGAAAGCGGCCTGCGGGGAGCCTGGGTGCCAACTGGACCCTGCCAGAACTCAGGCGGTGTTCGAAAGGGTGTCCCGAGATCCTGTTCGCAATCGCCGCACGGCTGGAGCTTCTTTACTTGCTGGACGAAGGGATGGGTATCCTGGCCATGCCAGAGGCACCGTGAGCTGATTCATACGCCACCGCGGGGTGGCACCGGGAAGAACGCGATGCTGCACGAATTCCTCGACGCGAATCGCACTGAGTTGATCGAGCGTTGCCGGGTGAAAGTCGCCCGAAGGTCTGCGCCGCGCCCGACGCCGCCCGAATCGGAACACGGCATCCCGTTGTTCCTGGCGCAGCTTATCGAGACGCTGCGCATCCAGCACGGCCGCGATGCGAAGGCGAGCGGCGAGGTCGGGGGATCCGCCCCCCACTCGACAGGCGGACCATCGGCAATCGCCGCGTCCGCCGCGAAGCGTGGAGGCGAGCTGCTTAGCCGCGGCTTCACGGTCAACCAGGTGGTGCACGACTACGGGGACCTCTGCATGGCCGTCGCCGAGCTGGCGGTCGAACACGACGCGCCGGTGAGCGCGGACGAATTCCAGACCATCAACCGGTGCCTCGACGATGCCGTCGCGGATGCCGTCACCGAGTTCGCCTGGCAACGCGACCAGGTGATCGCGGACAGCAACCAGCGGGCCACCAGCGAGCGGCTCGGCTTCCTGGCCCACGAGCTGCGCAATTTCCTCAATACCGCCGTGCTCTCCTTTGCGGCGATCCGTAGCGGCAGCGTCGCCGTCAACGGGGCCACGTCCGCCGTACTCGACCGCAGCCTGGGGGGCTTGCGCGACCTCATCGACCGCGCCCTGGCGGATGTGCGCCTGTCGGCCGGGGTGACGACGCAGCACTTCGAGGAGGTCGCGGTCGACCGGTTCCTTGCCGAGGTCCAGGTGGCTGCCAACCTCGAGGCGAGATCGGGGGGGTGTGAGTTCGTGGTCGCCCCGGTCGAGTCCGGCCTGCTCGTGCTCGGAGATCGGCCGATGTTGTATTCGGCCCTTTCCAACCTGCTGCAGAACGCTTTCAAGTTCACGCGTGCGCATAGCCACGTCTCGCTGAGGGCCTACGGCGCGGGGCCCCGGGTTCTGATCGAGGTGGAGGACCAGTGCGGAGGCCTGCCGGAAGGAAAGGTCGAGTCGCTGTTCCGCCTGTTCGCGCAGCACCACGGGGATCGCAGCGGCCTGGGCCTCGGGCTCTCGATCGCACGCCGGGCGGTCGAGTCCTGCGGCGGCCAGCTCGGCGTGCGCGACCTGCCCGGAACCGGATGCGTATTCACGATCGACCTGCCGCGTCACGGCGTCGCAGGCAAGGCGGACGAGGCATCCGCGAGACCGCGCGATGCGCGCGTCGACGCGGCCGCCCGTGTACGGCACCGCACATACCCGCTCCCGGAAAGCGCGTACGCTCGAACCACTCCGCGGTCCGGCGGATTGCCCAACGAAGCCAAGGCGACCACGTGCTGCACAAGTTCCTCGAAGCCAACCGCGACGAGCTGATCGAGCGGTGCCGCGTGAAGGTCGCGCGCAGGGCTGCTCCGCGGCCCACGCGCTCGGAAATGGAGCACGGAATCCCATTGTTCCTCGGCCAGCTGATCGAGACCATGCGCGCCAAACAGGAGCTGGAGTCGCGAGGCGGCTGGGTTCCGGGAGCGCCTGGAACCCACCACAGGGACGTGAGGTCGGAGATTGCAACGGGCGCCGCGAAACACGGGCACGAGTTGCTGCGCCATGGCTTCACGGTCAACCAGGTGGTTCACGACTACGGGGATCTCTGCCAGGCGGTCACCGAGCTCGCCATGGAACGCAATGCGCAAGTCCCTGCCGACGATTTCCGCACGTTGAACCTTTGCCTCGACAACGCCAACGCCGATGCCGTCACCGAGTTCGCGCGGCAGCGCGACGAGCTGATTTCGACCTCCGGGGAGCGCGCCACGAGCGAGCGGCTGGGTTTCCTGGCCCACGAGCTGCGCAATTTCCTCAATACGGCGATGCTCTCGTTCGCGGCGATCAAGAGCGGCAGCGTGGCACTCAACGGCGCGACCTCCGCCGTGCTCGACCGCAGCTTCGGTGGCCTGCGCGACCTCATCGACCGAGCCCTGGCCGATGTTCGCCTCTCGGCAGGAACCACCTCGCAGCTCCTCGAGGATGTTTGCGTCGACCGGTTCATCGCGGACGTGCAGGTGGCGGCCAGCCTGGAGGCCAAGGCCCGGGGGTGCGAGTTCACGGTGTCGCCGGTAGAGCCCGGACTGTCGATCCGGGTGGACAAGCAGCTGATCGATTCGGCCGTGTCGAACCTGCTGCAGAACGCCTTCAAGTACACGCGCGCGCACAGCCATGTCTCGCTGAAGGCCTACGGCACCGGGAACCGCGTCCTGATCGAGGTGGAGGACCAGTGCGGCGGCCTTCCCGAAGGACGGGCCGAATCGCTGTTCCTTTCCTACGAGCAGCACCACGTGGATCGCAGCGGCCTGGGCCTCGGGCTGTCGATCGCGCGCCGGGCGGTAGAGTCCAGCGGGGGAAAGCTCAGCGTGCGTGACATGCCGGGGCTCGGATGCGTATTCACGGTAGAGCTGCCGCGTCTCGAGGATCGCAAGGGCGATGCGTCCGACCCGCCGAGCGCGAAGGTGTCACGCCTGTCGGACGCCGCGCTGGCGAAGGCAGCGGCGCACCCGTAACTAGTCCCTGAGCCCCCGGCCCGACGCCGCCTCGGCACGGGCCCTGCGCCGTGCGACGCGGGCGCGTGCGCGCTCCATCCGCGACTTGGCGCGCGAGATGAGCTGCTTCATCGCATCCCCGGAGCGCGACTCGCCCAGAGGGCGCGGGCTCAAGCCCCAGCTCCTCAGGCCCGCGTTGAAGCGATGGAAGTGGCCGCGGCGCGCTGATTGGCGCGTCTGGAACGTGATGCTGAACGAGATCGAGACCTCGGTGCCGTTCTGCACCCAATGCGGCGCGGTGACGGGCATGTGCAGGCCCAGGCCGGGGCGCAGCTGATAGACCTGCGCCCGCGGCTCGAACTCCTCGCGCCATTGCAGGTTGCGGTGCCCTCCGTCGTAGAAGCGCTCCACATCCGACTCGGACACGATGGCGCGGTCATTCGGGCCGAACACATGGACGGTCTTGCGCCCGCGCAGCTGGAGCAGGAAGTTCTGCTCCGGGTCCATGTGGAAAGGCGTCACCGCGCCCGGCGACGAGACGAACACGAACGCCTCGCGGTCGTGCATTCCGGGCTCGACGGACTCGGAATGCTGCGCCACTTCCGCGAGGCATTGATCGAGGAGCTCGCGATAGTCGGGATGCTGCTCGACGTTCTTCAGCACCATCCAGGATTCGCACTCGGCGATGCGCCTCAGCGTCTCCTCGACCGACAGGCCGTTGCGCGGCGTGAGGGCGGGATCGATGGAACGCGGCAGGTTCCCGGCGTTGTACTCCACGCTCTTCGCGGGCAATGCGCGCGCGAGCTCGGTCAGCGATGCCAGGGATAGACGCTCGTCCTCGGCCAGGCGGTGCTGCACGAGGAAGGGCTGCCGACCGAAATGCTCGCGGCACAACTTGGGGTCGAGACTCAGGAAGTCACTCATGATTCCTCCTCAGCTTCCGGTGGATCCAGCGGCCGAGCGGCAGCGCCGAGACGATCAGATCGCCCGGCGAGCGCCCCGTCGAAGTGAGCAGCGTGGCGATCGCGCGACGGTCGATCCACACGCGGTCGGCCATGAAGTGCACCGGCGCCGCGCACGAGTCCATCCACCGCGAGGTCGGCCGCGCATGGAACTGGCGCAGGTGCTCCAGCTCGAGCAGCGTTCCCGGCGAGTAACGCGCGTACGCTTCGTCGAACGCGATCTTGAAGGCGAAGGAGCCTTCGCCCGCGAGCAGCTTGCACATCATCGACACGGGGCGCCCGTCGACGCGCAGTGCCAGCATGGCGAGGCGCTCGCGCCGCGCCGCGCCGGCCGCGGCGCGGGTGAAGAATTCGCGGTT
>JBKJYC010000474.1:0-6496 GCA_046715885.1 Usitatibacter sp. | reverse complement strand
TGGACGAAGTGGTCGAGACGCTGCGCAAGCTCCTGCCCTACCCGGTGCTGACCGGGCTGCCCTTCGGGCACGTCGCGCGCAAGCTCACGATCCCCTTCGGCGCGCCCACCACGCTCACGCTGCGCGAGGGCGGCTACAGCCTGAGCTTCTCCGGCTACTCCGCGACCTAGCTCAAATGGCGCCGGGATGGCGCGCTTCGTGCGCGCTGCGCTTGTCCTGGATGAAGATGCTGAAGAGCAGGTACACGGCGCCCGCTGCCGCGCCGAGGAAACAGAGCATCGCCAGGCCCGGATAACCAAAGAGCGTCCACGGCGTCTCGACGCGCATCAGGAGCGAGGCCCCGACGATGAGCGCGGCGAGGATCACGCCCGTGGTGATGCGGTTGGCGATTTTCTGCAGCCCCTCCATGATGACGGGCGCATCCACGGCGCGGACCTTCATCTCCAGGTCCTTGTTGGCCACCGCGTCCATGATCCGGTTGAGCCGCACCGGCAGGCCCGAGGCGAACTCCTTCATCTCCAGCAACGTCGTGTAGATGCTGCCCTTGCTCGTGTCCTTGCTCAGCCGCTTGGACATGAGCTCGGTGGAGTTGCGCTGGATCGCGGCATCGGGGTCGAAGTCGGGGTCGAGGATCCGACCGACCTCGTCCAGCTGCAGCAGGGTCTTGCCGAGCATGGTGAGGTCGCTGGGCACATAGAGCCCCAGCTCGGTCGCGGTGCGCGACACCTGCAGCAGCGTCTTGCCGACGTTGATCTGTTTCAACCCCTGGCCCTTGCGCTCGATCACCAACTGGGCGATGCGCTTCTTGAAGGCGACTGCATTGAAGTCCCCGCTCTTCTCGCTGATCTGGGTGATGGCGTCCGCGACCTCCTCGGCCTTGCCCTCGCTGATCGCGATGAGGACCTTCAGCAGGTGGTTCTGCATGCCCGGCGTCGTATGGCCCACCATGCCGAGATCCAGGAGGGCGATGCGCCCGTCGTCGGTGAGGAACACGTTGCCGGGATGCGGATCCGCATGGAAGAGACCGTCGACCAGTACCTGCTTGAGATACGCCCGGAACAACTGCTCGGCGAGCTCCGATCCGCTCATCTCGAGGCGGGCGACCGGGCTTATCTTGGTGATCTTCCGGCCCTGCACGTAGTCCATCGTGAGCACGCGCTTCGAGCTGAGGTCGATGACCGGCTGGGGGACCTGGAGGAGCTCGAACTCCGCCAGGTTCTTGCCCATCGCGATGAGGTTCTGGGCCTCGCGCTCGTAGTCGAGCTCGTGCACGATCGAGGAGCGCAGCTCCTCGAGGATCTCGACGAACCGGTGCCGCCGTCCGACCTCGGTGTATTTGTCGAGGAGCCCGGCGATCTGGGCCAGGACCTCGAAATCGTCCGCCACCTGTTGCGCGACATTGGGCCGCTGCACCTTGACCACCACCTCGCGGCCGTCGCGCAGCGCCGCGGTGTGCACCTGCCCCAGAGACGCGCCGGCGATGGGTTTCGCGTCGAAGCGGGAGAAGGCCTTCGAGATCCGCACGCCCAGTTCGCCTTCCACGATCTGCTCGACTTCTTCGTACGCGAACGGCTTCACTTTGTCCTGCAAGCGCGCCAGCGCCTTCAGGTAAGGGTCGGGAAGCAGATCGGCGCGGCTCGAGAGCACCTGGCCCAGCTTCACGAAGGTGGGACCCATCGCCTCCAGGTCGTCGGCGAGCTGCTCGGGAGGGGTGTCGCCAAGGGCTGCCCGCTGCTTGTCGCTCTCGATTTCCAGTCCGTCGTCGGTGGACATCTGCTTGACGAGGTCGGAGCGGCCATACTTCCACAGAAGCTGTGCGATCTGCTTGTAGCGCTTCAAATGCTTGGTGCTGATAGCCATAGCGGGAGGTCCTTGCCTGAAAAAGGCGCTCCTGCAAATGTGGGGGACAACGGGTTTCGGGTCTGTCGCCTGTGCGTCCTCGGGGACGTCAGCCGATTCCTACTACGCGGCGGCGCGAATCGGGATCGTCGCCGAGCGCTTCTCCAGCGCCCCGGGATTGCGAAACTGCAGGAGGTACTCCGCCTCGCGCGCCTTGGCTTCCTTCAGGTGGCGCTCCTTCACCGGGCCGTAACCGCGGATGTGCTCGGGAATCGAGGCGATGTGCACGCCCATGCCGAGGTTCGTGGCGTCGAGCTTGCCGAGGATCTCCGCGACGACGCTCTCGTAGTCCGCGATGAGCTGGCGCTCCGTGCGCCGCTCATGGCTGTAACCGAAGACGTCGAGCGGGGTGCCACGCAGGAACCGCAGCCTCGCCAGCACGCGGAAAGCGCCCAGCATCCAGGGGCCGAAGGTGCGCTTGCGCGGCTCTCCCGTGGCCGGATCCGTCTTCGAGAGGATCGGCGGGGCCAGGTGGAAGCGGATCCTGTAGTCGCCTTCGAACTGCTCGCCCACGCGCTTCACGAAGCCGGTGTCGGTGTAGAGCCGCGCCACCTCGTACTCGTCCTTGTAGGCCATCAGCTTGAAGAGGTAGCGAGCCACCGCGGCGCCGAGCGCGGTCGAGCCCGGCACCTTCTCCTGCTCAACGCTACGCACGTGCTCGACGAAGTCGCCGTAGCGCTTCGCATAGGCCTCGTCCTGGTAGGCCGCGAGGAACTCGCGGCGCCGCGCGATCATCTCGTCGATCGAGCCCGAGAGCTTCTGCGACGCCGGCTTCGCGTCCGGCGGCGTGGCGATCCGCTTCACGGACGCGAGGTCGTGCGCCGCGCGCCGGCCCCAATCGAACGCGCGCAGGTTGGAATCCACCGCGGCTCCGTTCAGCTCCACGGCCTCGCGGATGGCCGCGCCGGTGAGCGGGATCAGGCCCTTCTGGTGCGCGTAGCCCACCATGAAGAGGTTGGTCGCGATGGAGTCGCCGAGCAGCGCGGTGGCGATCGAGGTCGCGTCGACGAAATCCACCGCGCCCTCGCCCGTGGCCTCGCGGATGGAGTCGGCCATCTCGAGGGCGGGCACCTGCAGGTCCGGGTTCGCCGTGAAGCCCCCCGTGGGCGCCACGTCGCCATTGATGACCGCGCGCGTGTGGCCGCGCTGCATCTTCGCGATCGCCTCGTCGGAAGCGGAGACGATCATGTCCGCGCCGAGCACGAGGTTCGCCTCGCCCGCGGCGATGCGCACCGCGTGGATGTCCTCGGGCGTCGCGGCGAGCCGGATGTGCGTGTACACCGAGCCGCCTTTCTGCGCGAGGCCGGTCATGTCGAGCACGGTGGCGCCCTTGCCCTCGATGTGCGCGGCCATGCCGAGGAGCGCCCCGATGGTCACCACGCCGGTGCCGCCTACGCCGGTGACGAGGATGCCGTACGGACGGTCCAGCGCGGGCAGCGTCGGCTCCGGCAGCGTGGCCGTGGCGTCCTGGGCTACACCCTTGCGCTTGCGCGGCTGCCCGCCCTCGACGGTCACGAAGCTGGGGCAGAACCCCTCGAGGCAGGAATAGTCCTTGTTGCACGAGGACTGGTCGATGGCGCGCTTGCGGCCGAACTCCGTTTCCACCGGAACCACCGAGAGGCAGTTCGACTTCCTGCTGCAGTCCCCGCACCCCTCGCACACCAGCTCGTTGATGACGACGCGCTTCTGCGGGTCGGCGAACGTGCCGCGCTTGCGCCGGCGGCGCTTCTCCGCGGCGCAGGTCTGGTCGTACACGATGACGGTCGTGCCCTCGATCTCGCGCACCTCGCGCTGCACCGCGTCCAGGTCGTCGCGATGGCGGATGGTGACTCCGGGCGCGAACTCGGAATTGGCCGGGTACTTCTCGGGCTCGTCGGTGACGACCACGACCTTCTTCGCGCCCTCGGCGTGCACCTGCTCCGTGATCATCGGCACCGTGAGCGGGCCGTCGTGCGACTGGCCGCCGGTCATGGCCACCGCGTCGTTGAAGAGGATCTTGTAGGTGATGTTGACCTTGGCGGCCACGGCGGCGCGGATGGCGAGCAGCCCGGAGTGGTAGTAGGTGCCGTCGCCGAGGTTCGCGAACACGTGCCTGGTCTCGCTGAACGGCTGGACGCCGATCCATGACGCGCCCTCGCCGCCCATCTGCGTGAAGGTCATCGTCTGCTCGGGGCGGATCCAGATCGCCATGTAGTGGCAGCCGATGCCGGCCAGCGCCTTGCTGCCCTCGGGCACCCGCGTGGACGTGTTGTGGGGGCAACCCGAGCAGAAGTACGGGATGCGCGCGATCTTGTTGCGCGGGCGCGCCAGCTCGGCTTCCTTGGCCTCGATGAATTTCAGGCGCGCCCCGACGATCTTCGACGTATAGAACTTGCCGATGCGCTGGGCGATCACGCGCGCGATCATCGCGGGCGTGAGCTCGCCGGCCGCGGGGAGCAGCCAGTCGCTGCGGTGCACTTCCCATTCGCCGTGCTCGTCGTACTTGCCGACCACGCGCGGGCGCGCGTCGTCGCGCCAGTTGTAGAGCTGCTCCTTCATCTGGTACTCGATGACCTGGCGCTTCTCCTCGACCACCAGGACCTCGTCCAGGCCCTGCGCGAACTCGCGCACGCCGTTGGATTCCAGCGGCCAGGGCATGCCGACCTTGTACAGGCGGATGCCGATCTGCGCCGCATGCTTCGCGTCGATTCCGAGGTCCTCCAACGCCTGCAGCACATCGAGGTAGCTCTTGCCCGAGGCGATGATGCCCAGGCGCGGGTTGGGCGAATCGATGGTGATGCGGTTCAACCCGTTCGCGCGGCAATAGGCGAGCGCGGCGTAGATCTTGTCGTGCTGCAGGCGCAGCTCCTGGTCCATCGGCGCGTCCGGCCAGCGGATGTTCAGGCCGCCGGCGGGGAGGTCGAGGTCCACGGGCAGCACGATGCGCGGGCTGTCGGGATCGAGCGTGATCGAGGCCGAGGAGTCGACCGTCTCCGAGACCACCTTGAGGGCGACGTAGCAGCCCGAGTAGCGCGACATCGCGAAACCGTGCAGGCCCAGCTCGATGATCTCCTGCACGCCCGTGGGGTAGAGGACCGGGATCATCGCGGCGTCGAAGGAATGCTCGCTCTGGTGCGGCAGCGTCGAGGACTTGCACGCGTGGTCGTCGCCGGCGAGCAGGAGCACGCCGCCGTGCTTCGCGGTGCCCGCGGCGTTCGCGTGCTTGAACACGTCGCCGCTGCGGTCCACGCCCGGGCCTTTGCCGTACCACATGGCGAAGACGCCGTCGTACTTGGGACCCGGGAACAGGCCCACTTGCTGCGAGCCCCAGACCGCCGTGCCGGCCAGCTCCTCGTTCACGCCGGGCGTGAAGTGGATGTGGTGATCCTCGAGGTGCTTCTTCGCCTTCCACAGGGCCTGGTCGAAGCCGCCGAGCGGGGAGCCGCGATAGCCCGAGATGAACCCGCCGGTATTCAGTCCCGCGGCGAGGTCGCGCGCGCGCTGCATCATCGCGAGGCGCACCAGCGCCTGGGTGCCGGTGAGGTAGATGCGTCCCGAGGCCTGGGTGTACTTGTCCTCGAGCGTGACGGGCTTTGCTGCGGGCATATCGCGCAAATTATAGCCGTTTGCCACCCCGAGGCCGGCGGACCCGTCAGAAGTTGAAGCGCGTGATGGCCTTGGTCTGCGTGAGTCCGTCGATGGTGTACGTCATGGTCGCGCGGCTCGCGTCCGTGAAGGCGAGGGTGAGCGTGCCGACCGGTGTCAGCGTGAACGCCGCCTCGCTGTACGCTGCCCCGATCACCGGGGCGCCGCGCGCGCGGTAAAGCGTTCCCGTGTACGTGTTCGAGGACGTCCATGTCCCGTTCGACATCACGAACCAGGTCGCCTGGCCCGCGCCGTCGTAGGTGAACCAGGTGGCGAAGATCGTCTGGTACTGCTGGCTCAGGACCAGGCCCCAGCCGTTCTCCGCGGCGCCCGCCCACCACATGTCGCCGTAGCTCGCGGCGGTCGGGGTGGCCACGGGGCCGTAGAGCAGCCGCGCCATCGACTTCGTGCCCACTACACCCCTCACGTTGTACGTGAGCACGCCGGTCGAATCGGAGTTGAAGGTGACCGATGCGCTACCCACTGCCGTGCCCGAGCTGAAGCGCGAGCCCTCGTAGTTGCCGTACCACGTGCCCGATGGGATGTGCACATCGCCCGAGTACGTGCGGCGGGAGGCATCCCACTGCCCCGAAGACATCACCACCCACGTCGGGTTGCCGGCGGCGTCGTACACGAACCAAGCCAGGAACAGCTTGTCGCCGTGCTGCGTGATGGTGAGCCCCCAGCCGTTCTCGCCCGGCGACCACCACATGTCCTGGTAGCTGCCCGAGGACGCAGGCACGGCTTGCGTGGTGGCCGACGCAGGCGCGGATTGCGACGAGCAGTTTCCGGCTGCATCGCACGCCGCGACGGTGAAGCTGTACGTCGTCGAAGGCGAGAGGTTCGTGACGGAAGCGCCGGCGCCGCTCACGCTGCCGAGTGACGCGCCGTTCCGGTACACCACGTATTGCGTCACGCCCACGTTGTCGCTGGAGGCTCTCCACGCGAGGTTGATGCCGGTGCTGCTCACGGC
>JBKJYC010000473.1:0-3182 GCA_046715885.1 Usitatibacter sp. | reverse complement strand
TGCCGATGTCGAGGTCGAGCAGCACGAACACGGGCGTTTGCAGCCGGTCGGCCAGGTCGAAGGCCTGGGCGGCATGCTCGAAGCACTCCGTCGGATCCTCGGGGAAGAGCAGCACGTGCTTGGTGTCCCCGTGCGAGGCGTAGGCGCACGCGAGCACGTCTGCCTGCTGCGTGCGGGTCGGCATCCCGGTGGAGGGGCCGGCGCGCTGCACGTCGAAGATGACGGCCGGGATCTCCGCGAAATACGCGAGGCCGATGAATTCACTCATGAGCGAGATGCCGGGGCCCGAGGTGCAGGTGAAGGCGCGCGCTCCGTTCCAGGCCGCGCCGATCACCATGCCGATGGAGGCGAGCTCGTCCTCCGCCTGCAGGATCGCGTAGCGGTTCTTGCTCGATTCCGGGTCCACGCGGTACTTGCGGCAATGCTTCTGGAAGGCCTCGGCCATGGATGACGAGGGCGTGATCGGATACCAGGCGGCGAACGTGGCGCCGCCGTACACGCAGCCCAGCGCCGCGGCGCTGTTGCCCTCGAGGAAGATCTTGCGTCCCACCTTGTCGTCGCGCCGCACGCGGATGCCCAGCGGGCACGGCAGGTTGGCGAGCGCGTAGTCGCGCCCCATGTGCAGCGCCTTGATGTTGGGCTCGAGGAGCTTCTCCTTGCCCAGGTACTGCTCGGCGATCAGCTTCTCGATCTCCGGCGTGTCGATCTCGAGCAGCGCCGAGAGCGCGCCCACGTAGATGATGTTCTTGAAGAGCTGGCGCTGGCGGACGTCGGTGTAGGCCTTGTTGGTGATCTCCGTGAGCGGCATGCCGAGCACGTGGATGTCGTCGCGGAAGCGGCTCGCCGGCAGCGGACGCGTCGAATCGTAGAACAGGTAGCCGCCAGGCTCGATCTCGGCCACGTCGGGATCCCAGGTCTGCGGGTTCATCGCCACCATGAGGTCGCAACCGCCGCGCCGTCCCAGCCAGCCGCCTTCCGACACGCGCACTTCGTACCACGTGGGCAGGCCCTGGATGTTCGACGGAAAGATGTTGCGCGGGCTGATCGGCACGCCCATGCGCATGATGGCCTTCGCGAACAGCGTGTTGGCCGAGGCCGAGCCCGACCCGTTGACGTTCGCGAACTTGATGACGAAGTCGTTGACGGCTTCGATTCTTTTCATCTTGTAGCTGCCGTCCTCCGAGGTGCACTTGAGTGTCCCATTCTAGCGCCGCAGGGCCTCCATCAGCTTGCCCGCGATGCCTTCGACGTGGTCGACGTGCCCGGCAAAACCCGCTTCGATGGCGGCGCGCGGCATCCCGAAGACCACGCACGAGGCCTGGTCCTGGGCGAAGGTCGCGGCGCCGGCCCGATGCAGCGCACCCATGCCCTCGGCGCCGTCGCGACCCATGCCGGTGAGCAGCACGCCCGCGGCGTTCGCGCCCGCCGAGCGCGCCACGGAATGGAACAGCGTGTCCACCGACGGGCGGTGGCGGTTCACCGGCGGCTCCTGGTCGAGCCGCGCCACGTACTCCGCGCCCTTGGCCTCGACCTGCAGGTGCCAGTCGCCCGGCGCGATGTACGCGTGCCCGGGCTGCAGGGCCTCGCCGTCCTCCACCTCGGTCACCTTCAACGCGCACAGGTCGTCGAGCCGCCGGGCGAAGAGCCGCGTGAACATCCCCGGCATGTGCTGGACGATGGCCACCGGCGGCGAGTTGACCGGTAGCCGCGTGAGCAACTCGCGGATCATCTCGGTGGCGCCGGTGGAGCCTCCCACCGCGATCAGCGTGCCGGGCCGGAAGGCGATCGCCGGTTCCCGCGCCACTTCCGCCGGCGCCGCGCTTACGCGCACCTCGGCATGTGCCGCTTCGCGCACCTTCTCGATCAGGTCGAGGCCGAAGGCCTGCAGGTCGCGCGAGCCCTCGCCGCTGGGCTTCGAGACGAAATCGACGGCGCCCAGCTCGAGCGCCCGCAGCGTCACCTCGGCGTTGGCCTCGGTGAGCGAGGAGACCATCACCACGGGCATCGGGCGAAGTCGCATCAGCCGCTCGAGGAACGTGATGCCGTCCATGCGCGGCATCTCGATGTCGAGCGTGATGACGTCGGGCTTCAACTGCTTGATCTTCTCGCGCGCGTCGATGGGATCGCCGGCGATGCCGGCCACCTTGAGGTCGTCCTGCGCGCCGATGAGGGTGGCGAGGAGCCGCTGCATCAGCGGAGAATCTTCGACGATCAGGACGCGCGTGGCCATCAGACGAACAGGTCCGCCGCCCCGCCCTTGGCGAGCTCGTCGAGCCGCTCGGCGTAGTCGCGCTCGCGCGTGAGCACGGTGTCGTTGCGCAGCGCCTTCAGGCGCTTCACCAGCACGCGCCCGGTGCGCGGGAAGAAGTACACCTTGCTCGCCTCGTGGCGCCCGAGGTCGCGGGCCAGCACCGGGATCTTCTCGCGCTCGAGGTAGTCGACGGCAAAGCGCGCGTTCTTGGCACCCACGTCGGACATGCCGGGAACGATGCGCCCGGCGCCGAAGATCTTGGCCTCCAGGCGATCGCGCCGCGCGCCCAGCGACAGCAGGTGGTTCACCAGCACTTCCATCGCATAGGCGCCGTAGCGGGCCGATTCCGACACCGGCCCCTCGCGCTCGCCTTCGTGGTGGGGCAGCATTAAGTGGTTCATCCCCCCCACCTGGGCATCGGGATCGCGAACGCACGCCGAGACGCAGGAGCCGAGCACGGTCACGATCAGCATGTCGCGCTGCGTCGCGTAGACCTCGCCGGGGCCGATCTTGGCCGCCGGGAGGTTGAAGTGGCGGTCCATGTACTGCGCCACGCGCGAAGGCGTGCCGGAGCCGTTGGTGCCTTCTTCCCGGTCAAGCATGGGCAGGCCCCCCGGCGCGGCGGTAGACGGTGCGCCCGATCGGCAGGAACAGGTCTCCCGCGTGCAGCAGGCTCTCGGAGTGGCCCGCGAAATAAAGACCCCCGGGAGAGAGACGGCGCGCCAGGCGCTCGAGCACGGCGCGCTGCGTGGGCTTGTCGAAGTAGATGAGCACGTTGCGGCAGAAGATCGCGTCGAAGGGCCCTTCGACATCCCACTTCGCCTCGCGCAGGTTGAGGGACTTGAACTCCACGAGGCCGCGCAGTTCTTCGCGTACGCGCGCGTGTCCCTCGCGGGCGCCCGTGCCGCGCTGGAAGAAGCGCTTCAGCCGC
>JBKJYC010000472.1:0-4721 GCA_046715885.1 Usitatibacter sp. | reverse complement strand
GTGCGTGAGCGAGCCCTGCCCCGCCGAGCCGTAGCTCGTCTTGTTGGCCTTGGCCCAGGCGACGAACGACTTCATGTCCGTGGCGGGCACGTTGGCGCCGACCACGAGCACGTTGGGCGTTCCAGCGACCATGGCAATGGGCGTGAAATCCTTCACCGCGTCGTACGGCACCTTGCGGACCGCGGGCACGGTGCCATGTGTCGCCACGTAGCCCAGCATGAGGGTGTAGCCATCGGGCGCCGCGCGCGCCACGTTCTGCGAGGCGATGACGCCGCCGCCGCCCGAGACGTTCTCGACGATGAAGGTCTGCCCCATCGACCGGGTGAGCTGCTCCGCCACCGTCCGGGCGGTGAGGTCCACGCCTCCGCCCGGCTGCACCGGCGCCACGATCTTCACGGTCTTGTTGGGGTAGCCCTGTGCCCAGCCGAGGGGCGCGGAAAGCATTGCAAAACACGCCGCGACGGCGGCGGAAACCAGAATGCGGCGTTCCATGAAATTCTCCTCTTGTTCTAGCCGTATCCTACGTTGTGCCCCGCCCAACGACTATAATTGCGCAGATATAAAGGAGGATTCCATGGCTGCGAACCCCCAGGTCGTCTCCAGCGCCGTACCCACCGTCAAGCTGCTGATCAACGGGCAATTCGTCGAGTCGAAGGCGAAGGCCTGGCGCGACGTGGTCAACCCCGCGACCCAGGAGGTCCTGGCGCGCGTGCCGATGTGCGGCGCGGACGAGGTGGACCTCGCGGTGAAGTCAGCCGCCGAGGCCTTCAAGACCTGGAAGAACACGCCGCTCGGCGCGCGTGCTCGGATCATGCTCAAGCTCCAGGAGCTGATCCGCCGCGACATGAAGAAGCTGGCCGCGGTGCTCACCGCGGAGCAAGGCAAGACGCTTCCGGACGCGGAAGGCGATGTGTTCCGTGGCCTCGAGGTGGTGGAGCACGCCTGCTCCATCGGCACGCTCTCGCTGGGCGAGATCGCCGAGAACGTGGCCAACGGCGTGGACACCTACTACATCCGCCAGCCCATCGGCGTGTGCGCGGGCATCACCCCGTTCAATTTCCCCGCGATGATCCCGCTGTGGATGTTCCCGATGGCGATCGTCACCGGCAATACCTTCGTGCTGAAGCCTTCGGAGCAGGACCCGATGACGCCGATGGTGCTGGCCGAGCTCGCCATCGAAGCGGGTGTGCCGCCCGGCGTGCTCAATGTCGTGCACGGCGGCAAGGACGCGGTGGATGCGATCTGCACGCACCCGAGCATCCAGGCGGTCTCTTTCGTGGGCTCGTGCCAGGTCGGCGAGCACGTGTACAAGCTCGCCTCCACGCATGGCAAGAGGGCGCAATGCATGATGGGCGCCAAGAACCACGCGGTGGTGATGCCCGATGCGAACAAGGAACAATCGCTGAACGCACTGGTGGGCGCGGGCTTCGGCGCGGCGGGCCAGCGCTGCATGGCGACCAGCGTGGCGGTGCTGGTGGGCGATGCGAACCAATGGATCCCGGACATCGTCGCCAAGGCGAAGACGCTGAAACTGAGTGGCGGCACCGAGCCGGGCGCGGACGTGGGCCCGGTGATCTCGAAGCAGGCCAAGGAGCGCATCGAGAAGCTGATCGCGCAGGGCGAGAAGGAAGGGGCCAAGCTGGAGCTGGACGGCCGCAATCCCAAGGTGCCGGGCTACGAGAAGGGCAACTTCATCGCGCCCACCATCTTCTCGGGTGTCAAGCCCGGCCACGAGGTGTACGACCAGGAGATCTTCGGTCCCGTTCTGGTGCTGGTGAGCGTGGACACGCTGGACGAGGCCATCGAGCTCGTCAACAAGAACCCGTACGGCAACGGCACCGGCATCTTCACCCAATCGGGTGCCGCGGCGCGCAAGTTCCAGAACGAGATCGACGTGGGCCAGGTCGGTATCAACGTGCCCATCCCGGTGCCGGTCCCCTACTTCAGCTTCACCGGTTCGCGCGGCTCCAAGCTGGGGGACCGCGGTCCCTACGGCAAGCAGGTGATCCAGTTCTACACCCAGGTGAAGACCGTCACCGCGCGCTGGTTCGACGACGCGACGGTCAGCCCCGGGATCCACACCACCATCTCCCTCAAATAGAGACGTTAGGGGACAGACCCCTTGGCCCCAAGGGCTAAGGGGTCTGTCCCCTAAGACCATACAACCATGAGAATCGGATTCATCGGGCTGGGCCACATGGGCAATCCCATGTGCCGCACCCTCATCAAGCACGGCCACACGCTCAAGGTGTACGACATGGTCCCCGAGCTGGTGAGGAAAGTGGTCGAGCACGGTGCGCACGCGGCGAACTCGGTGGCGGACGCGGGCAAGGAGGTGGACGTCGTGATCACCATGCTGCCCTCCTCGCCCCACGTGCGCAATGTCTATGGCTCGCGCAACGGGCTGGTGGATAGCGTGGCCCCGGGGACGCTGCTGATCGACTCTTCGACCATCGATCCCCTGACGGCGCGCGAGGTGGAGATGGACGCGCGTGGCAAGAACTGCCCGATGGTGGATGCGCCGGTCTCCGGCGGAGTGGGCGGCGCGGAAGCCGCCACCCTCACCTTCATGGTCGGCGGCGAAAAGGCCGACTACGAGGCCGCGAAGCCGATCCTGCAGGCCATGGGCAAGAACATCGTGCACTGCGGCGGCCCGGGCAACGGCCAGGTGGCGAAGATCTGCAACAACATGATGCTCGCCATCGAGATGATCGCCACCTCCGAGGGCATGACGCTGGCAGCGAAGCTCGGCATGGATCCCAAGGTGTTCGCGAGCATCGTGAACACCTCGAGCGGGCGTTGCTGGAGCTCCGACACCTACAACCCGTTCCCCGGCGTGATGGACAACACCCCCGCCTCGCGCGGCTACAGCGGCGGCTTCGGCGCGGACCTGATGCTGAAGGACTTGACGCTGGTCACGGACGCGGCGAAATCGGCAAGGCACCCTGTGCTCCTGGGCGCCATCGCGCAGCAGATCTACCAGAAGCACTCGATCGACGGCCATGGCGCCAAGGACTTCTCCAGCGTCATCCTCCAGTACGACAAGCCCAAATGACGTTAGGGGACAGACCCACCCAACCCGCGAACATGATCGAACATCGAATCGACGGCCACACCGCCTTCATCACCATCAACAACCCGCCCGCCAACACCTGGACGCCGGAGAGCTTGCGCCAGCTGGAGATGCTGGTCGCCGAGCTCAACGCCAACCGGAACATCTACGCCGCGGTGGTCACCGGCGCGGGCTCCAAGTTCTTCTCGGCGGGCGCGGACTTGAAGTCCTTCCAGGGCGACAAGGTGAAGGCGCGGCATTTCATCGCGTGCTTCGGCTCCGCATTCGAAGCCCTGATGAATTCGCGCTTCGTGACCATTGCCGCGATCAACGGCTATGCGATGGGTGGCGGGCTGGAGTGCTGTCTCGCCGCGGACATCCGGGTTGCCGAAGCGCACGCGCAGATGGCGCTCCCGGAACCCGCCGTGGGCCTGCTGCCGTCGGGCTCCGGCACGCAGAACCTTCCGTGGCTGGTGGGCGAAGCCTGGGCCAAGCGCATCATCCTCACCAGCGAGCGCGTTGATGCGCCGACCGCGCTTCGCATCGGGCTCGTGCAGGAGGTGGTGGAGAAAGGCCAGGGTCTGGCCAAGGCGACCGAGATCGCGGAGCGAGTCGGATCCTTGAGCCCGCGCGCCGTAGAGTACTGCAAGCAGCTCATCCACAACGCGCGCAACGGCATCCCCCGCCGCGCGGGCCTGTCGCTGGAGCGCGAACGCTTCATGGATCTCTTCGACTACGCGGACCAGGAGGAAGGTGTCGCGGCCTTCCTCGAGAAGCGCAAGCCCGAATGGAAGAACGATTGATCTCGGACCCGGGCGGGGAGCCGGAACTCCTCACCGAAGTCCGGAACGGCGTGGCCACCGTCACCCTGAACCGCCCCGCCGCCCTCAACACCCTGACACTGGGGATGCTGAACGGCCTCACCGGGTGCATGAACGACTGGGCGAGGGACAACCGCGTCAAGATCGTGGTGATCCGCGCCGCGGGCGACAAGGCGTTCTGCGCCGGCGGTGACCTGCGCGCACTCTATGAGGGCTTCAAGGCGGGCCGCCCCGACCTGCTCGACTTCTTCGTGACCGAGTACGCGCTCGACTACCACATCCGCAACTACGCCAAGCCGGTGGTCGCGGTGATGGACGGCATCGTGATGGGCGGCGGGATGGGCATCGCGCAAGGCGCGGCGCTGCGCATCGTCGGCGAGCGCACGCGCATGGCGATGCCGGAGACCGCGATCGGGCTCTTCCCCGACGTGGGCGGCAGCTACTTCCTGTCGCGCACGCCGGGCCGGCTCGGGGCCTACCTCGGGCTGGTAGGCCCCACGATCCGCGCCGCAGATGCGATCTATGCGAACCTCGCCGACGTGTACTTCTCGCCCGAGGCGCTGGCTTCCCTCGATGCCGAGCTGGCGACCGCGGCACGCAGCGCGGATCCCCGCGGCGCGCTCAAGAACTCGGCCCAACGGCGCGGCTCCGAACCGCCGCTACCCTCGGAGTTGAAGTCGGTACGCGCCGCCATCGATCTGCATTTCAGCCAGCCCGACATCGGCCGGGTGGTCGGTTCGCTGCGCGCGGCGACCACGCATCCGGAATGGCGCGACACGGCGCTCGCCGCCCTCGAGAAGCGCTCGCCCACGATGCTTGCCGTCACGCTGGAGCAGATCAACCGCGGC
>JBKJYC010000471.1:0-6677 GCA_046715885.1 Usitatibacter sp. | reverse complement strand
GAGCGAGGTACTTCAGCATCGTGTCCGCGTCCGAGACCTCGAACGGGTCGCCGTCCTTTTCGGGCTCGATGAACATCTCCTGGATCACGCCGTCGCGCACCAGCATCGAGTACCGCCACGAGCGCTTGCCGAAGCCCAGGCCCGACTTGTCCACGAGCATGCCCATCTTCCCGCTGAACTCGCCGTTGCCGTCGGGGATGAAGGTGAGGGCGGGCGCGTTCTGGTCTTTCTGCCACTCGCTCATCACGAACGGGTCGTTCACCGAGAGGCACACGATCTCGTCCACGCCATGCTTCGAGAACGTCGCGGCGAGCTCGTTGTAGCGCGGCAGGTGCGTCGAGGAGCACGTGGGCGTGTAGGCGCCCGGCAGCGCGAACACGATCACCGTGCGCCCGCTGAAGAGCTCCGCCGTCGTGACGCTGCTCCATTGGCCATCCTTGCGCGTGCGAAACGTGACTTGCGGGACACTCTGGCCTTTGCGGTTCTCCAACATGGCGATGCTCCTGTGGGTAGGGGTTATCAATTAAGGACAGCGGCCATTTTCCGTAGTTCCGATTGATTTCGCCAATTGATTCTGGTTATATGGGCGATAGCCCAGTCCAATCGACAAGCGGGAATCTCATGACTTTGACCGAGTTGAGGTACGTCGTCGCTCTCGCGCAGGAGCGCCATTTCGGGCGCGCCGCGCAGAAATGCTTCGTGACCCAGCCCACGCTGTCGCTGGCGCTCGCCAAGCTGGAGGACGAGCTGGGCCTGAAGCTCTTCGAGCGCAACAAGAACGAGGTGCTGGTGACGCCGCGCGGGCAGGCAGTGGTCGAGCAGGCGCGCCGCGTGCTCGACGAAGTCGGCAAGATCCAGCACCTGGCGCGCGGCTCCCAGGACCAGCTTGCGGGCGCCCTGCGCATCGGGGTGATTCCCACCAGCGGGCCCTACCTGCTGCCCGACCTGGTGCCGATCCTGAAGCGGCGCGCGCCTGCGATGCCGCTTGCGATCGAGGAGAACCTGACCGGCAGCCTCGCGCCGATGCTGCGCGAGGGCGACCTCGATGTCGTGATCATTGCCTTGCCGTTCGCGATGCCGGGGGTGCGGACCGACGTGGTGTACGAGGAATCCTTCAGCGTGGTCGTGCCCGAAGGCCACCGCTGGGGCGTGCGCAAGGCCGTGAAGCCCGCGGAGCTGAGCGAGGAGAACCTGCTGGTGCTGAACAACGGGCACTGTTTCCGCGACCAGGTGCTGGAGGCGTGCCCCGGGCAGGCGAACTCCGCATTGCGCGAAGGCCGTGCCGGCAGCTCGCTCGAGACCATTCGCAACATGGTCGCTTCGGGGCTCGGCGTGAGCGTGCTCCCCGCGAGCGCGCTGGTCTCGCGCTACGCCACGAAGCTGCTGCGGGTCGTGCCGTTCGCCGCCCCCATCCCGTCGCGCAAGGTGGCCCTCGCCTGGCGCAACAGCTTCGACCGCCCCTTGGCGATCGAGGCGCTCGCCGCAGCGGTGCGCTCCGTGAAGCTGCCCTCGATCCGGATCACGAAGGCTGCGGCGTAGGGGCCGCCGGTCGAGCGGGCCGGTGCGAGTGGCCATACCTGGTCGTGCTCGGGCCGGGTCCCATGGGCGCTGCTTTCCTCCTTTGGGATCGCGCGCTGAAAAAGGGGCGACCCCCGCATCCCGGCCAATCCGGCGTACCTCACGCCGCTCCTTTCTACCATCCTCCTGGTGGCGTTCTCGGGCCTTCCCGCACGCCCGCGGCAGTGTCCGCAATGGCCCTGATCCTGAGCGGCGCGGTCCTCGGAAGCCATGTCGTGCCGCGCAAGTAGGCTTATCGCTGCTTGACAGGCTTGTCGTGTCGGGTGTAACTATATGATCGAAAGCGCATTTGACGCGAGAACCGCGTAAAATTCCGCTTCGAAACGGCCGATTCCTACACCGACATGGAGTGAAAAAATGCAAGCATTCAAGAAGAGCGTAAGTGCAACGGTGGTCTTGCTCGCGGGTTTGTCCCCGGCAGTAGGGCAGGCTCAAATGCCCGACGTATCCGTGACCGTCGGCGTGAAAGCGTGGGCAACGACGTGGTCCACCTGGTTCTTCAACGACGTGGGCGACCCGATCTCGGCACCCGTAGACCGATACCGCAACGTGTTCAACCGCGAAGCCGATACAGAGGGGACCTTCATCCCGCAGCTGACGCTGCGCAGCGGCCCCTGGCTGGTCTCGGGAAGCGCGCTGGTGAAGAGGGAATTCACCTTCTTCCTCAACGACGATCTCGATGGAAACCGCCAGCTGGACGAGGAAAAGTACGAGCGCAAGGAATACGACCTCAACTTCGGCTACGCGATCGCGCCCAACCTCGCGGTCACCGTCGGCTACAAGCAGCTGCAATACGATGGCGGGGGCTACCGCTACAAGGCGAAAGGCCCGACCGTCGGCGTCAGCGGCTCCGCGCCCTTGATGGCGGCGGTGAGCATGTACGGCACCCTCGCCTACGGGCGCCCGAAGATCACCCAGGGCCTCGACAGCGAGAAGCGCGGCTCGTACTTCCTGTCGGAAGTCGGCCTCGCATTCCCGCTCGGCCAGATGCACGAGAACCTCCGGTCGGTTGTCCTGACGGCCGGATACCGGTACCAGAAGCTCACGTCCGACTCCGTGACCATCACGACCATCCGCACCGCCACCGGAGCCTCGATCGGCAGCCGCGAGGTCGACCTGGTCGACACGACGCAGGGCATCACCGTCGGCGTTTCGGCGACGTTCTGAGCGGCGCACGCGAGGAGGACGGCTTGGCGCTTCGGCTCTTCAGGGTTCTGGCAGCAACCATCGCCGCGGCGGGCTTCACCGCCGCGGCGATGGCGCAGACCTTCACCATCAACGGCAAGGTGTACATGAAGACGCCGGATGGGAAGATGGTCGAGGTGCCCGCGGCGAATACCGCGGCTGCTCCGAGAGCCGCCCCGCCTGCCGCTTACCCGCGCAGCTCCGACCAGCTGGAGCAGCACCTTGGCAAGCGCTTCGCGCTCGTGATCGGCAACACGGCGTACGAGCCCCCGATCGAGCAGCTCGTCAACCCCAAGAAGGATTCGCGCGACATGTGCGCGGTCCTGAAGCGCCTGGGCTTCGAGGTCTCATGCCATGAAAACCTGAAGAGCCGGCGCGACATGGTGGAGAAGGTCGACGCGTTTGCCGACAAGCTCAAGCGCAACAGCCGCGACGGCGCCGTGGGCCTCTTCTACTACGCGGGGCACGGCATCCAGCAAGGCGGCGTGAACTACCTGATTCCGACTGCGGCGGTGGTGAAGCGCGAGCGCGACCTCGAATACGAATCGATGACCCTCAACTACGTGATGACGGCGCTGAACGACGCGAAGAATCCGTTCAACATCGTCGTCCTCGACGCCTGCCGCAACAACCCGATCCCCGGCGTACGCACGCGCGCCATGGGCGACAAGGGCGGCGGCCTCACCAGCGTGAAGGGCCCGGTCGGCACGTTCATCGCGTTCGCCACGGCCGAGGGCGACGTGTCGTATGACGGGCCGCTCAACGGCAATGGCATCTTCACCAAGCACATCCTGCTGAACCTCGAGAAGCCGGGCTTGAAGCTGGAAGACGTCTTCAAGCGCGTGACCCAGGGCGTGACCGACGAGACCATGAACATGGACCGCGGGCCGCAGGTGCCGTGGATCTCGGCCAGCTTCCGCGGCGAGTTCTGCTTCGTGAGCTGCCGCGACCCGGGGGTCGAGGACTACATCGCCAAGCTCAGGATCGAGCGCGAGGCCGAGGTCGAGCGCCTCCAGCTCGAGAGGGACCTGGTGGAGAAGCAGAAGCGCCTGATGGAGCTCGAGCTGAGCAAGCGCGACCAGGCGGCCAACAGCGAGTTGCAGCGGCTGCGCGGTGAGAAGGCGGCGCTGGAAGCCGACAAGCGCAAGCTCGAGAGCACGATGGCCGCGGTGCGGGCGACGCAGCAGCAGGACCAGCCGGCGAAGGCCGCGCTCTCGAAGGAGGACCAGGCGCAGGTCGAGCAGTTGCGCAGGGAAATGGCGGTGCTCAAGCAGGAGCGCGGCGATACCGAGAAGGCGCGCCTCGAGCTCTCGCGCCTCCAGGCCGAGAAATCGCGCATGGAGACGGAGAAGTCGCAGATGGAAGCCGAAATGAAGGCGCAGCAGGAGCGCCTGAAGAACGTCAAGGACGAGACGCGCTCCGAGGAGACGAAGAAGAAGGTCTTCGTCCCGCCGTCCTTCTAGGACGTCATCGACGGCAGCACTTGCGACAGGGAGGGGGCCGGGCAAGCGGGGACCGTTCGAGCCGGCTACCGGGGCTCGATCCACCGGCAGCGCTAGCGGCCTCGTCCATCGGCCGCGTCTCGGCGGCGTCGGTCTTCTTCAGGGTCTTCGCGCGCCTCTCCGGCCGCGGTGACCTCCGGAGACGTCCGGGCCCCCGGGTCAAAAAGGGTCGCCTCGCCGAGGCCCTAGGACAAGTCCTTCGCCAGGGCCACGCGGATCTCCACAGGTAGGGGATCGGCCGTCACCGAGTAGCGCGGATGGTCGACGCCCATGGCGAGCGCCATGCCGTACTTGAGCGCCTCGGTCATCTCCTTGGTGAGCTCGAAGCGCAGGAAATGCACCGAGGAGGTCTTGTCCTCGTTTTCGCGGTCGAGGTCCTCGTCGGCGATCGCGAAGACCCGCGCGCAGCCCTCGACCTGCACCCAGGTCCTGTCCTCGATGCCCTTGAGCTTCGCGAGCGCCTGCGCCCGCTCGGCGGCGTCCTCGTACTCGATCAGCATCGTCGCCTTGAAGTTGCGGCCGTCGGGGATCAGCGGGTTGTAGGCGTCGAGCTCGTCCTGGATGCCTTCTTCCTCGAAGATCTTCTCGATGCGCAACATCTCCTGCACCTGGTAGCGGATGGTGAGCTCGTCCTCGAAGAGCAGGGTCACGTGCTCGCCCAGGTGCACCATGCGGCTCTTCTTGTGTGCGATCACCTTCGCGCGGAAGTCCTTGCGGGCCTTCGCGTAGGCCTCGAGAGTCATGAGGGAGTCACGGGAGATGTGTGCCATGTTCATTCTGGGAGCCCGTAGGCCATTCGTAGCAATGTGAGCGGATGGTCGAGCGCGGCATTGCCCTTGCCGGCGCCCAGTCCCTCCTCGATGTGGTGACCGGCCATCGGACAATCGGACGAGAAGAAGTCCGGCTGGAAGTCCGCGACCTGGCGGAATACCGGGCGACCGATCTTCAGCGCGGTCGCGTGGAACTCCGCCTTCACGCCCCAGGTGCCCGCGTGCCCGGAGCAGCGCTCGATCACCCGGACCTCGGTCTGGGGCACCATCTCGAGCGCCTCGCGGGTCTTCTGGCCGACGTTCTGCACGCGGGAATGGCAGGGGATGTGGTACGCGACCTTGCCCAGCGGCCGCTTGAAGTCGTTCTTGAGCAGCCCGTCCTTGTGGCGCGCGACCAGGTATTCGAACGGATCGAACATGGCCTCGCGCACCTCCTTCGCCTGCGCGTCCCCGGGGAACATCAGCGGGATCTCCTGCTTCAACATGAGCGTGCACGACGGTACCGGCGTGAGGATTGCGTGGCCCTCGTTCGCACAGCGCGCGAGCAAGGGAATGTTCTTTTCCTTCAGCAAAGCCACGCTGTCGAGATCCCCCTGCTCGAGCCTGGGCATGCCGCAGCAGGCCTCCTTCTCGACCAGCTCGTAGGCAATCTCGTTGTGCTCGAGGATGCTGAGCAGATCGTGGCCGATGCCCGGCTCGTTGTAGTTCACGTAGCAGGTAGCGAAGATCGCGACCTTGCCCGGAGTGCGCTGGCCATCCTTCACCGGGTGCGCCTGGCTTGGGCGGGCGTGCTTCCGGAACGGTCGCGGCGTGAATTCCGGCACCCAGGCGTCCCGGTCCACGCCGATCGCCTTCTCGGCGAGGGCGCGCAGCGGCTTGGCCTTCGCCGCGGCATTCACGACGTGCACGACCACCGGGATGGTCGCGAGCTTGCCATTGCGGTCGGTCGACGAGAGCTGCGAATCGCGCCATTGGTGCGGCGTGCCCTCGCGGAACTGCACCGCTTTCGCGCGCAGCATGAGGTGCGGGAAATCCACGTTCCACGGATGCGGCGGGACGTACGGGCACTTCGTCATGTAGCAGACGTCGCAGAGGTAGCACTGGTCCACGACCTTCCAGTACCGCTCCTTTGGGACGCCGTCGACCTCCAGCGTCGGGCTCGCGTCGACCAGGTCGAACAGCGTGGGAAACGCGTTGCACAGGCTCACGCAACGCCGACATCCGTGGCAGATGTCGAACACGCGCTCCATCTCCCCGGAGACCTTCCCCTTGTCGTAGTACTCGGGGTTCTTCCACTCGATGGGGTGGCGCGTGGGTGCCTCGAGGCTGCCTTCACGCATAAGATGACCAGGCAGCCTTTCTCTCAGTCGGTCAGCTGGTCCAGGGCCTTCTGGAAGCGGTTGGCGTGCGAGCGCTCGGCCTTGGCGAGCGTCTCGAACCAGTCGGCGATCTCGTCGAAGGCTTCGCCGCGCGCGGCCTTCGCCATGCCGGGGTACATGTCCGTGTACTCGTGCGTCTCGCCGGCGACGGCGGCCTTCAGGTTCTGTCGCGAGGAGCCGATCGGCAGGTCGGTCGCGGGATCGCCGACCTGGGCGAGGTAGTCGAGGTGGCCGTGGGCGTGTCCGGTCTCGCCTTCGGCGGT
>JBKJYC010000470.1:0-3132 GCA_046715885.1 Usitatibacter sp. | reverse complement strand
GAGTAGATGTGGCTGGTGCCGGGCTTGAGCGTCGCTTCGACCACCCAAACGCGGTGCAGCTCGTAGCGCGCGAGGTCCTGGTTGAGGTGCCCGGGCTTGAGGATGTCCGCGTACTTGAGCGTGGGCTCCGAGAGCTTGTACGAGTTGTAGGGAATGTACATCTCGCGCTTGCCGACGAGCTTCCAGTTGTAGCGGTCGGTGGCGCCGTTGTACATGCCGAAGTCGTCGTTGGTGCGCAGTCCGTCGGCCGCGGTGCCCGGGTTGTCGTAGGCGACGTTCGGCGCCAGGCGCACGCGGCGCTGGCCGGGGTTGTAGGTCCAGGCCGAGCGCGGGTCCTTGGTCTGGTCCACCGTCTCGTGCACCAGCAGGATCTGCCCCGCCAGGCGCGGCGGCGCCGTGGTGTTCTGCAGGTAGTTCAGCACCTTGTTGTTCTCGCGCTGGGCGACGGGCTTCGCGAGGTTGCCGTACGAAAAGTCGTACTCGTATTCGAACTTGACCAGCGCGTAGTCGCCCCCGCGCGTGACGGCGGCCTGCGCCCAGTGCATCGCGAACGTGTCGCCACGGTAGCGCAGCAGCGCGTTCCAGATCGCCTCGTTGCCGTCCTTCGGCACCGGGAACGGCACGCCGCCGGTGCAGCCGACCACGCCGTTGCCGCCCGGCGCCAGCTTCGACTTCGCCGCGCAATCCCGCGTCTCGCGGTAGTGGCCCTCGGGGGCCGCGGCGCTGCGGCGCGTGGGATACACGACCATCTTGTAGTCGGGATACTTCTTCATCATCGCCATCGCGCCGGCGGTGAGGTTGTCCTTGTACTTGTCGGCGCTCTTGGCGTCGATGGTGAAGAGCGGCCTGTCCGCAGGATACGGGTCGGGGTAGGGCTTGCCGGCCTGGAAGCCCGCCACGGGCTTGGTGATGCCGCCATCCCATGCGGGGATGGTGCCGGCGGCATTGCCCGCCTTTTCCCCGCCCAGGGGCGTGAGGGTGGTACCGAGCTTGGCGATGTCCGCGGCCGACATCTCGGCGGCCGCCGGAATCGCGATGGCGCAACCGGCGGCGAACAGGGCCGCGGCTTTCCTTGAAGTAACGAACATTGAATTCCTCCTGGTGGACTATAGGTTGTCCGTGGATCAGAACGCGTAGCTCACGCTGAACGAGTAGAAATCCCGGTCGCGCAGCGGGTTGGCGTTGTTGCAGAAGCCGACGGGCTGGCCGGCGGTGACGGCGGCGCCGGGCGGCGGCCGGTCGTTGCCGCAGTAGACGCGCCCGTGGAAGAAGTTCGTGTACTGGGCGTCGACGATCCAGCGGCGCTGGTAGTCCCAGCTCAGCCCCACGGAGAGCGACTTGGTCTCCTCGTTGAAGTTGGGGCTGGTGCCCTTCACGTCGTGCGAGAAGGCCGCGCGCGGCGCCAGCGTGCCGCCGAAGAGCGCGTTCGCGTAGTCCAGGCGCGCGGCCGCCCGGTAGCCCCAGGAGAAGTTGGTGACGAAGCCGGTCTCCTGCACCGAGAAGGCGCTCGCGACGATCGAGCCGAACGCGGTGGCCGGCAGGTACGTCGCGGGCCCCGCGAATTTCACGTTGCTCGGCAGGTTGTGGAACCACGTGGCTCCGGCTTCGGCGATGAGCACGAGCTGCTCGGCCTGCAGGACGCTGGGCATCGACTTCGTCGCCGTCACCTGGAACTGGCTCTGCTTCACGCGCGCGTAGCCGGTGAGGGTGGTGCCATTTGGTACGAGCGCCGCCGCCGTGGCGCCGGTAGCCGCGCCCGGGATCTGCGTGAACCCGGTCAGCAGGTTGGGCAGGCCGAGCGAAGCCAGGATCAGCTCCGCCGTGGCGTATTGCAGCGGCTGGTTGGAGCGGTAGGAGTACTCACCCTGCAGGGCGAGGCCCGCGGGGCCCGCCGTGTTGAAGCTGATGCCCGTGAGGTGGATGTCCTCGGGATACTCCACGAAGTAGTTCGCCGTGCCGGTGTGGCACAGGGCGCGCAGCGCCGCGTTGGCGCAGATCGTCGGCGTGAGCGGCCCGCCGGTCAGGACCGACGTGGGTGTGCCCTTCCGCGCCGAGAAGAACGGCGTGCGGCTGTGGTAGTTGATGTAGTAGAGGCCGAACTCGGTGTTGTTGAAGCCCGGCGCGAGATAACGGAACGCGAGGCCGTACTGGCCCGAGTCGCTCGCGTCCTTGTCCGCCGTGCGCGGCGCCCACAGCGAGGCGGCGGGGTTGAACGGACCGTACAGGGCAGCGGCGGCGGCGCCCAGGCCGGGGATCGTCGGCGGCACCGGGTTGCCCACCGGGAAGTGCTGATCCTGGCGGCGGCCGAAGGAGAGGATCACCCGGTCGGCGTCATCCGAGGCGGCGTCGTTGGTCGAGAAGTAGGAGCCTCTCGGGTCGAGGCGCACCTTGTCCCAGTTGGTGAGCACGAAGCCCTCCACCGAGGCGTTCTTCGTGAGCTCCATGTTGGCCCACAAGCCGGTGGTCGGGATGAACGCCTCCTTCACCTCGGAGCCCGGGATGCGCAGCTTGGAGAGGTCCACCGGATTGATGATGTTGATGCCGTTCGGGATGAACGTGCTCTCGCCCCAGCTGATCACCTGGCGGCCGGCTCGCACGACCAGCTTCCTGCCGAAGGGCTCGAAGACGCCGCTCACGAAGCCGTCGAGGCCGACGAGGTCCTTGCCCAGGCGGTCGCGACCCGTGGGGCCCAGCTTGTCGGTGTCGTTCAGCTCGAAGTCGTAGAACGCGGAGCCGCGGCCGAAGAAGCCGAAGCGGCCATACTTGAGCTCGAGATCGACCGTCGCCTTCACCGCGTGCGTGAACGGCTTGTTCTTCTCCCAGTTCAGGTTGCCGTCGTCCTCGTTCACGGAGCGCGACTGACCGCCGTTGGCGATGCCGACCAGCGAGGGATCGCGCCCCTGCGCGCGGAACGCCGCGCCGTAGGAGAGGGTGGTGTCGACGCTGCCCGTGAGGCCGTTGTCCCATTTGAACTGGTACGCGGCGGCCGGACCCGCGCCGGCGATCATCGCCAGGGCCAGCACGAGGGGCTTCACTCGATGCGTTGGGGGGATGGCATGATTCGTTTCTCCTTTGGTCTTCGTTATCGTGGGCCCGTGTGCCCGGGCGATTACTGGGGCTATTGTCTTGAAT
>JBKJYC010000469.1:0-3280 GCA_046715885.1 Usitatibacter sp. | reverse complement strand
GACCACCAGTGGGTACACGCTGCTCGAGTCGCCGGTGCCGCGGCAGAAGCTGATCCACGTGCATCCCGGCGCCGACGAGCTGGGCCGCGTCTTCCAGCCGGAGCTCGGCATCGTCTCGGCTCCCGTGCCTTTCGCGCTCGCGGCGGCCGCGCTGCCCGCCATCGAGAATCCCGCGTGGAAAGGCAGCGCGCACGAAGCACGCGCCGATTTCACGGCGTGGTCCGCGCGCCGCGAGATCCCCGGGCGCGTGCAGATGTGGGACATCGTCGATTACCTCAACCAGCACGCGCCCGATGCGATCTATTGCAACGGCGCGGGCAACTTCGCCACGTGGCTGCACCGCTTCCACCGCTACCCGGGCTTTCGAACCCAGCTCGCGCCGACCTCCGGCGCCATGGGCTATGGGGTCCCCGCGGCGATCGCCGCCCAGCTGGTCCGCCCCGAGCGAACCCGGATCTTCTTAGCGGGCGACGGCGGCTGTCTCATTTCCGGCGCCGAGCTCGCGGCCGCGCGCAGCGCGTCGAGGGTCGTGTTGGGCGTGATCGCCTGCGGGTCCAGGCGAAGCTCGATCACCGCGGGCTTGCCCGAAGCCATGGCGCGCTCGAGCGCGGGCGCGAACTGCGCCGTTTCCTCGACGATCTCGCCCACGGCGCCGAAGGCGCGCGCGAACGCGGCGAAGTGCGGGTTCACGAGGTCGGTGCCCGAGACACGCCCAGGATACTGCTTCTCCTGGTGCATGCGGATGGTGCCGTACATGCCGTTGTTGATCACGAGGAAGATCGCGGGTGCGCCGAACTGCACCGCGGTGGCCAGCTCCTGGCCCGCCATGAGGAAGTCGCCGTCGCCCGCGAAGCACACGGCGTGGCGCCCGGGCTCGGCGATCTTCGCGGCGATCGCGGCGGGCACGCCGTAGCCCATGGCGCCGGAGGTGGGCGCCAGCTGCGTGCGAAACCCGGTGTAGCGGTGGTAACGGTGCAGCCAGGTCGCGAAGTTGCCCGCGCCGTTGGTGTAGATCGTGTCCTCGGGCATCACCTGATCGAGGTGCTTCACGATGTCGATCATCTGCAACCGCCCGGGAATGTCCTTGCGCGCGGTCCACGCTTCATAGTCGGCGCGCATCTCGGCCACGTCGTTCGCCCATGCCGGTGCGTCGAGAGGCGCCATGCCCGATGCCGCGAGCGCGAAGGGCGCCATCGCCGAGACGATGCCCAGTTCCGGCTGGTACACGCGGCCCAGCTCCTCGGCGGCGGGATAGACGTGCACCAGCTTCTGCTTCGGCGCCGGCGACTGCAGCAGCGTGTATGCGGAAGTCGTCATCTCGCCCAGGCGCGGGCCGATCGCCAGCAGCACATCGGCGGAGCGCACGCGCTCGGCGAGCACCGGGTTGATGCCGATGCCCACGTCGCCCACGTAGTTCGCCAAGCGGTTGTCGTAGAGATCCTGGTAGCGGAACGCGCATCCCACGGGCAGCTTGTTCGCCTCGACGAAGCGGCGGATGTCCTCGCAAGCTTCCTTCGACCAGCCGGGCCCGCCCAGCAGGACGAAGGGCCGGCGGGCGCCCGCGAGCATCTCGCGCAGGCGGTTCATGTCGCCGGCGGCAGGGTGCGGCTCGGCGACGCGCACCGGTCGCGCATCGGCAGTGGCCACCTTGGCCGCGAGCATGTCCTCGGGCAGCGCCAGCACGACCGGCCCCTTGCGCCCGGCCTGCGCCACGTTCCACGCACGCGCGATGTACTCGGGAATGCGTCCGGCACTGTCGATGCGCGCCGCCCACTTGGCGAGCGGCGCGAACATCGCGGCGAAATCCACCTCCTGGAAGGCCTCCCGGTCGCGGAAGTCGGAGCCCACGTCGCCGATGAAGAGGATCATCGGCGTGGAGTCCTGGTAGGCGGTGTGCACGCCTACCGAGGCCTGGGTCGCGCCCGGCCCGCGGGTGGCGAGGCAGATGCCGGGCGTGCCGGTAAGCTTGCCGTACGCCTCGGCCATGTTGGCCGCGGAAGACTCGTGGCGGCAGGTGATGAGCCGGATCTTCTCGCGGTGCTCGTAGAAGCCGTCGAGAACCGGCAGGAAGCTCTCGCCCGGCACGTTGAAGGCCACCTTCGCACCATGCAGGACCAGCTGGTCGACGAGAACGCGGCCGCCCTCGCGCGGCGCCAGGGCGCACTTCGCATCGGTCCCGCGCCTCCCGTCGGGCGCGCTCACAGCTGCTTCACGAGGTAGCCGCGCTTCCTCATCATCTCGACCAGGCCGCGCGGGCCGGCCAGGTGCAGCGCGCCCACGGCGACGAAATGCCGCTCGCGCGTGGCGAGGTAGCCCTCGATCTTCTTCGCCATCTCGTCATGTCGCGACCAGATGAACTTCTCCTCGAACTCCTTGGCACCGGCCACGTCGGTGTTGTACTTGCGCGCGATCTCCAGGACCAGGCTCGGATCGCCCGACTGCCACGCGTTCACGATGCCCGTGATCTGCTCGCCGGACAGCCCGCTCTCGAGGGCCGTGAGCGTGCCGCCGAAGAGGGTGCGGTTCTCGTCCTCGGTGAGGGAATCCATCAGCATGAGCTGCGCGTCCACGCCCTCGATCTCGGCGATCTTCTTGGCCTCGGCCTTCGCCTTCGCGATCAGGTAGAGGTCGATGCCGTGCTGGGGCAGGTAGCCCAGCCTGCCCCACTCCTGGAACACCAGCAGCGAGACGGCCATGAAGGGCTTCAACTGCATGATCTGGTTCTCGGGCAGCGAATACTTGCCGAGCAGCTTGCGGAAGCGAGCGTAGTCCTCGGGCTTCACGTGCTTCTCGAGGTTGTCGGGCGGCGTGAACATCATCGCGCCGGCCGATTTCGTCATCGCCTGCGCGTTGGTGATGTCGGCCTCCACGACCAGCACCCGGGAATCGATGAGCGCCTTCTCGACCGTCTCGGGCAGGGGGTACCAGGCGGCCTTCCCCGCATGCACCGTGCCGTAGAGGTAGACGCGGTTGGTGAGGGAAGCGACTTCCCAGAGATAGTGCTTGCCCGCGGTAGGTGGCGGCCGGGGCTTGCGCCAGTGCGGGGATGCCCGCGAGCCAGAGTGCGGCCAGGGCGACTGCTGCGAGATGGGTTTTCATTCTCGCATTGTACAATCGGCCGAAAAAGCACCGTCCAAATCCGGGGAGGATTTCCGCATGAAAAGCACCGCCACGCGCACGCTCGCGATCGCCGCCATCGGCTTCGCCGCGACCTTCGCCCCGGCCGGCGGCGACAAGTTCAACTCGGCGGCTTACGAGAAGGAGTCGAAGCGCGAGGAAG
>JBKJYC010000468.1:0-4061 GCA_046715885.1 Usitatibacter sp. | reverse complement strand
GTTCCTTGGGACTGTCCCCCGACCTCCTTCTGGGGAAGGAAAATGGCCGATACTCGACGTGAAAAGGCCCAGCGCTTCCGCTCGCTGCACGCGGGACCGCGGGCGCTGCTGATCGCCAATGCGTGGGACGCCGGCACCGCGCGGATCCTCGCCGGCCAGGGCTTCCAGGCGCTCGCTACCTCGAGCGGGGCGGCGGCGGGGGTGCATGGCCGGCGCGACGGGAGGGTGACCCGCGAGGAAGCCCTCGCGCACGGGCGCGCGATCGCGACTGCCGTCGACCTCCCGGTCTCCGCCGACCTGGAGAAGGGCTTCGGGGACGGTCCCCAGGAAGCCGCCGAGACCATTCGCCTTGCGGGCGGAGCCGGCCTCGTGGGCGGATCAATCGAAGATGCGACCGGGGACAAGGCGCGTCCCCTCTACGACCTGGGACACGCGACGGAGCGCATTGCCGCGGCAGCCGAGGCGGCACGTTCGCTCGCCTTCGACTTCACGCTGACGGCGCGCGCGGAGAACTATCTCTGGGGCCGTGCCGACCTGGACGACACCATCCGCAGGCTCCAGGCATTCGAGAAGGCCGGCGCCGATGTCCTCTTCGCGCCCGGGTTGCCCGACCTGGCCGCGGTGCGCGCCGTGTGCGAAGCGGTGTCGAAACCGGTCAATTTCATGGTCGGCATCCGCGGCAAGTCGTTCAGCGTCGCCCAGCTCGAAGCCGCGGGCGTGAAGCGCATCAGCTTCGCGACCTCGCTGTTTCGCGCGGCGATGGGCGGGATGATGGAGGCGGGCCGCGAGATCCTCGAACAGGGGACGTTCACTTACCTCGATCGCGCTCCTACGACCGCCGAGGTCTCCAGGCACTTCGAATAAATGGGGTCAGCAGCTATTCGAGGAACTCGCAGAGGAGGCGGTGGAAGTGGTGGACGCCTCGCTCCCGGGTCGGCGAGTAGCGCCCGCGCTTGTAGAAGCGCGAGCGCACGCCGCGGCTGACCGCCTGCACGATCGCTTCGTCTTCATGCTCGACGCGCTCGAGCGCCGAGCCCGCGCCCGCATCGAGCTTCGATGCGTCCCACACATAACCGCGAAACGCGATGCGCGTGAAGCCGATGTCCTGCGGTTCCACGAGGTTGAGGGACAGTCCCCATGGGTAGAAATTGAGCATCAGGTTGGGGAAAACCCAGAAGTAGTACGCGGCCACGCGCCGTCCGTGGTCGGGTGACGAGGCCGGCAGGTCGAATGCGCTCTCGCCGGGCTTGGCGAGCGCCAGCTGCAGGTTCGAATAGCGGAAGAGCTCGCTGGCATAGCTGCCATAGTCGACCACGTCGTTCAGCCCCGCGTGCACGAACGGGATGTGGAAGCCTTCCAGGTAGTTCTCCACGTAGAGCGCCCAGTTCGCGTCGATCTCGAAATCGCGGCTGCGTGTGGCGTCGAACAGGAATTCCCCGAACGGCATCCAGCCCAGGCGCCGCTTCACGTCGCCGAGGAATGCCGCGAGCGGCGCGGCCGGGTCGATCGAAGCGAATCCGAGCCCGGCCCACTCGCCGAACGGGACCTCGGGCAAATCGTCGGAGGTACCCGGGAAGCCCTTCGCCTCCTTGAACTCCGGCATGAAGGTCATCTTGCCGGCCAGGTCGAAACGCCTCGAGTGATAGCCGCAGCGAATCTCCTTGTCGAGGCACGGCGCCTTCACCAGGATGTTGCCGCGGTGGGTGCAGACGTTCGACAGGCAGCGCAGGGTTCCTCCCGCGTCGCGAGAGAGCAGCAGCGGCTCGTCCAACGCGCCCAGCAGGAGATCGCGCGGCGAGAGCGAGCCCGGCGCCTCGACATCGGAGAGGTCGCCGATCCACTGCCAGGTGCGCGCGAACACGCGCTCGCGCAGCGCCGCATAAGCCGCCGCGTCGTTGTAGAACCGCGCCTCGATCGTGGAGGCGGCGGCGATGTCGGCATCGACGCTGTAGCGGTGCCCCATCCTCGAGTCACCCACGCCCGCGCGCCTCGCTACAATGCGTCGTATGAAACCGGCCTGCCTCGCAGTGGCTGTCGCGGTGGCCGCGCCCTCCGCCCTCGCCGACGCGCGGGAGGATCGCCAGGCCGTCGCCACCCTGCTCGGCTCGAGCGTGGCCGCGCGCACGGTGGTCTCCGTCGCCGTCGACGAATGCACCGCGCGCTTCCCGCAGCTCGTGAACCCGGCCCTCGACGCCAAGATGGAATGGGACGCGCGCAACATCCCCCTCGAGGAGCGCGCGCGCATGCTCGCCAACCGGCTCGCAGCCGGGCTCAACGCCGCGGCCCGCACCGCGGGCTATGACGAGTTCCGCCAGTCGCTGCTCGCGGCGACGCAGGCGGATACCGCGCGCAAGGTCCGCGAAATGGTCGCGCGAAACCTCGAGGGCTCGCCGGCGGCGAAGCGCATCGAGATCTGCCGCGACCTGGTGCGCTCCGTGCACGAGGGAAAGATGGACTTCGCCGTCACGCAGCCGAACGCCTACAGCATCCTCGAGAACGCGAAGTAGGCGCGGGCCGGTCACGGCGCCAGCGCTTTCGATCATTTGAGCTCGAACTCGAAGGTGCTGACGACGCGGATTCTCTTCACCAGCGTGGAGGTCGCGCTGAAGGGCGCCGACTCGTCGTTGCCGTCGGTGCCGAAGATCTGGATGTTGCCCTGGTTGGCGGAGCGGATGGAGCCCACGGACGCGCCGGAATCGGCCGCGAACTGCTGCGCGATGGCGCGCGCGTTCTTGGTCGCGTCCGCCAGCAGCTGCGGCCGCAGGTCGTTGAACTTCGAAACGACGAAGCGAGGGTTGGCCGCCACGCCCTCCGTGACGGCGTCGAGGATCACGCCGGACTTGAGCAATTCCTCGGTACCGCCTGCCGCCGCGCGCACGAGGTCCACGTTGCCGGTCTTCACGCCGATCGCCGTCGTCACGACATAGCGGAAGCGCTCGTTTTGCTGCTGCGCGAAGTCGCGCGCCAGCTTGTCGAGCGTGCGCGTGGGCTGGCGCTCGATCTCGGCGTCGGTGAACCCCTGCTTCTTGAGGAAGGCGATGGCGGCGTCGCGGTCGGCGCTGATCTTCTGGTGCGCGTCGGGGAGCGCGTCGCTCGCGCGTCGCAGGCTCAACGTCCACAGCGCCTGGTCGGATTTCACCTCGCGCTCCACCAGGCCCTTCACGGTGACGGTGCGCGTATCGGACTTGAAACGCGCCATGCCCTTGCCGATGAACCAGCCGCCGACCGCGAGGCCGACCGCCACCAGCAAGCCGATGACGATCGCGCCGGGGATCTCGCTTCGGGCTTCGTAAAGTGCCATCCGCCTGGTCCCCTGACCCCGATTCTCTCAGAAGGGGTATTCGGACTTGAGCTTCTGGTAGCGCGCCATCAGCTCGGGCGGCACGCGGTTCCGGGCGAGCTTCTCCTCGACCATCTCGGAGTGCAGCTTCATCTCGCCGGACCATTGGTCCTTGCGGATGCAGGTCGCCTCGGCGAACCTGTCCTCGCCGAAAGCCTCGAGGCCCTTCCAGTCCAGGTCGCTGAACCGGGGCACGTTGCCGAGCGGCGTGGCATGCGCCGAGGCCTTCCCCTCGACGCGCTCGACGATCCACTTGAGCACGCGCATGTTCTCCCCGTAGCCCGGCCAGATGAACTTGCCATTGGCGTCCTTGCGGAACCAGTTCACCAGGTAGATCTTCGGCGGCTTCGCGAGCTTCTTGCCGAAGTCGAGCCAGTGCTTGAAGTAGTCGGTGATGTTGTAGCCGCAGAAGGCGATCATCGCGAACGGGTCGCGGCGCACCACGCCCACCTGGCCCACGATGGCCGCGGTGGTTTCGGAGCCGAGGGTGGAGGCCATGTACACGCCTTCTTCCCAGTTCTTCGCCTCGGTGACCAGCGGCACGGTGCTCGAGCGCCTTCCGCCGAAGATGAATGCGTCGATCGGTACGCCCGCGGGGTCGTCCCACTTCGGATCGATCGACGGGCAATGCGACGCGGCGACCGTGAAGCGCGCGTTGGGATGCGCGGCGGGACGTCCCGAATCCGGCGTCCACGCCTTGCCGGTCCAGTCGGTGAGCTTC
>JBKJYC010000467.1:0-9933 GCA_046715885.1 Usitatibacter sp. | reverse complement strand
GTGATCTGGAACTCCGGCGAGACCAGATTGGCCGCCGCAATGGGGCCCGGCTGCCGGTAGTTTGGCGAGAAGAAGTTGAACACCGAAGGCGACAGCAGCGGGCTCTGGTTCAGCCCCTCGTCGGCGCTGTCCAGGTACCAGATCCTGTTGCGGCCGCTGGGGCTCGTCGCATTGAACGCGCGCAGGTAGTTGGCGAAGCGGATCACCGGCTCGCGCTGCTTGCCCCAGGTGGGCTCCGCGGCCTTCGCGAGGTCGCGAGCCTCCGGGTCCATCAGCACGGCCCGCAGCGTGGCGCGCAGATCCCCTCTCACCCCCGCGCCGTTGTTGTTGAACGCAGCCGCTACGCGCCCGATGTAGGCCGGGCTCGGGTTGGAGGTCACGAAGCGCTGGATCAACTGCCGGCCGATGAAGGGCCCCACGTTCGGATGGTCGGCGAGCGCGTCGAGCACGTCCCTCATGTCCTTGCGCGCGCCCTGGCCGGCGGGAAGCGTGATGCCGTCGAAGATCGTCTTCGCATTGGTGTCGTGGTGCATTTCCCACGGCAGCATGGGCTCGAGCCAGTTCTCCTTGGCGGGGTTGAAGATCGCGGCGTTGCTGGTGTCGTTGCCCGCGAAGTTCCAGCCGGAGAGCGCTGCCGCCATCGCCTCGACCACGGCCTGGTTGTAGGTCGACACCGGCAGGCCGCCGCTCAACAAGCGCGTTCCGTCGGCATTGAGCTTGTAGAGCCCCATCGAGAAGAGCTGCATCACCTCGCGCGCGTAGTTCTCGTTCGGGTGCGTGCCCTTCACCGGGTCGGCCTTCCTGCTGCCCTGCATGTTGAGGTAGTACCCCATGGCCGGGTGCAGCGTCACGTCCTCCAGCAGCTGGCGGTAATTGCCGAAGGCGTTGCGGTTGAGCATGTCCATGTACGAGGCCATCGCGTACGTGTCCAGGTCCGGCGCGATGTTCGAGATCACGAAGATCTCGGAGAGCGCGAACGACATGCGCGCGCGCAGCTGGGCGTTCTCCCACAGCCACTGTTGCCAGATCGCCTCGTAGGCGCGCTCTTCCTCGGCTTTCTCGCCGGCGGCTTTGCGGTCGTTCACGTACTGGACGTGGGAGGCCGCGCCCATCGCGAACTGCTCGTTCAGCCAGGTCTCGTAGCCCTTCGCCTTGAGCGCGTCGATCTCCGCGGCGCTGCGAATGCCGAAGGTCGCCTGGGTGAGGAAGCGCGCGGCGTCGCGGGTAGGCGTGTCAATGACCAGGGCGGGACCCACGACACCGATCGCTATCGCTGCCGAGGTCTTGGTGGCGCCCTTGTCGTCGGTGGCGACGGCCGTGAGGGTGTAGGTTCCCGCGGTGACGTCCGCCCAGGTGGCCCTGAAGGGAGAGGCGGTGGCTTCGCCCAGCTTGGTCGCGGCGCCGAATATGGTGCCGGCGAAGAACTCGACCTTGACGACGGTGCCGTCCGCATCGGCGGCGTTGGCGAGGATCTCGATCGCCGCTCCCTGCACGAACTGCGCGTTGTTGGCGGGCGACGCGAGGGATACGGTCGGCGCCTTGTTGGCCGGCGTCGTGCCACCGCCCGTCGTCTTCACCTCGATGGAAGCCGTGGTCAGGGCGGTCGCGCCCTTGTCGTCGCTCACGCGCGCCGAGAACACGTGCTTGCCGACGGCGAGGTTGTCGATGGCGAATTCGTAAGGTGCCGCGCTCGCCTCGCCGATCATCTCGCAGCCGCGGAAGAACGTGACCTTGCGCACCGTGCCGTCGGAATCCCTCGGCGTCGCCTTGAGCGTCACTTTCGCGGGTGCTACCAGCGGGTTGGCGCCGGCAACGAGCGCGAGCTGGACCGTGGGCTTCTGGTTGGGGGTCTCGCGCCCGAAGCTCTGTCGCTTGATGCGCTTGGTGGTGCGGTGGCCGTTGACGGTGGCGACGAAGGTGGCCTCGTCGCCGCTGAAGACGATCTGCGCGCTGCCGACCTCGGTCACCTTCGTGTTGGCGGTGTTGAACGCCTCCGTGTAGGCAGAGCCGGTCGTCGTGTAGAGGGCACCGGTGAACGTGTTGCCGTTCAGCACGCCCCCGGGAAGCACGATCCAGAGCGGCTGGCCGTTCTCGCCGTACGTGTACCAGACCCCGAAGATCTGGTCGCCGTGGTGGCTGAGGGTGAGGCCCCAGCCGGATTCGTTCGGATCCCACCAAAGGTCGCTGCGATCGACGCCGAAGTTCACCGGCGCGTTGCCGAAGGCCTGCCGCGTGACGCGCTTGGTCGCCTGCATCGCACCGATGTTGTAAGTGAGCGTCGCGTTCTCGTCGTCCGCGTCGAAATCGATGCGCGCGGTCCCCACCCTGGTGACGGAAGTCTGCGACGCCTGGAACACCGGTGCGCGGTACGAGGTGCCGGTCGTGCGGTAGACGGCACCGGTGAACGTGCGGCCATCGTTCGAGAACACGCCGTCGGACATCATCACCCACAGCGGCTGGCCGTTGGTCTCGTAGATGTACCAGACGCCGAAGATCTGGTCGTGGTGGTGCGAGAGCGTCATGCCCCAGCCCGACTCGTTCGGGTTCCACCAGATGTCGGTGTAGTTCGCGGCGCGCGCCAGGGGCGCGAAGAGCAGGGCCACGATGAGCGCGAAGGTGCCGGCGATCAGCTCCAGCCACGAAAGCGCGCGGCGCGGGGATTCTTGTTGGACGTTCACGTTATCCTCCCGGGATTCTTGGTCGTGTCCCGTGCCGTCTACTGCAACAACGATGCCAGCGGCTCACCTCCTTGTTTCCACGGCGCATTTTAGAAACGTGCCAGCACACGGCTGTCGTTCATTCACTACATCGAATCGGCATATGCCTGACCTTGTAGTGGCGGATCAATCACTTGGCCCTGTCGTGCCGCAACAACAACACTCCTCCCGAAAGGAACCCGCTCCATGCTTGCCATCGCCACCGACGCGGCCCCCGCAGCACGCGGCCACTACTCGCAGGCCATCGTCCACGGGGGCCTCGTCTATGTCGCGGGTCAGTTGCCCGGGGTTCCCGGCGCTCAAGACATCCGGCTCGAATCCTTCGAAGCGCAGGCGCGCCAGGTGATCGCCAACGTGCTGGCGATCCTCGAAGCCGCGGGCAGCGGGCGCGACTGGATCCTGCGCACGACCGTCTACCTGGCCGGGGTCGAGCACTGGCCTGCGTTCAACAAGGTTTACGCGGAGATGCTGGAAGGCCACAAGCCCGCGCGCACGGTGGTCCCGGTGCCGGGGCTTCACTACGGCTACCTCGTGGAGATGGACGCGATCGGCGCGATCAGGCCGTCCTGAAGCGCTTCGGAATCCTCGCCTCCGGCGCCGCGGCCACGGCTCGGGCTGCGGCCGTCGTTGCGGGCGCGGGCGCGTCGTCGTCGTCCCCCCACCGGCTCATCAGCGTGAGCCACATCAGCTTGTCGTATTCCTCGGCAAAGCGTCCCACGATGGCTTCGGGATCGGGCACGAGGCCCACGTCGGTGATGACGCCGAACTGGATGCGCCCGTCGTACGAGAGAATCGACACACCCATGCCGATGCCGCCGGATTGCGGCACCCAGAATTCGAGCTCGGCGATGCGCCGCCCCGCGAAGTAGAGCGGCTGCTGCGGGCCGGGAACGTTGGTCATGACCGCGCTCGCATTCTGGCTGAGGAGGCCGGTGACCTGGTCCTGGATCATGCGCGGCCCGTACCCCACCGCGTTCAGCAGGCCGAGCGCGAGGAGCGGCTGGTAGGACCCCTTCAGCGCGGTCATGCGCCGGCGCAACTCGTACAGGCGCTCCAGGGGGTGCTCGATGCCGATGGGCAGGTCGAGGAAGACCAGCCCGAAATGGTTGCCGAGCTTGTGCCCGTCGCCCAGGGGGCGCAAGTTCACCGGGACGATCACGCGGATCTCGACGCCATCCACCGGGTCGCCGCGCTCTTCCAGGTAGTCGCGCAGCGCGCCCGCCGCCATGGAGAGCAGCACGTCGTTGATGGAGCAGCCGAGCGCCTTGCCCATCACCTTCACTTCGTCCAGCGGCAGGGGGTCGGCCCAAGCCACGCGCTTTCGCACGCCCAGAGCGCCCTTGAACCGCGTCGGCGAGTCCGGTCCCATCAGGAGCAGCTTGGCGACCTCGCCCGCGAAATCCACCGCCTTGCCGGTCGCACCCTGGACCGCGCCCCGCGCCTCGCTCACGGCTTCGCGGGCGAGCAGCGGATTGGCCGCCAGCGCCTTGCCCTGCTCGACCAGGCCGCGGCCCACCATCGCGGCGTTCTCGAGCGCGCCGGCCACTGGTTTCAGGATCCTTTCCCAGAAATCCGCGTCTGCCGGGCCGGCGGTGTCGACCTCCTCGGCCGCCACCTCGAGGCTGCCCTCGGGCGTGGGATGGGTGAGGGACAGCATCACCTGCACCAGCGCGATGCCGTCCGCGTAGCAATGGTGGATGCGCGTGATGAGGGCGGAGCCGCCCTGGAAGTTGCTGACCAGATGGAATTGCCAGAGCGGCTTGGTGAAATCGAGGGGCGTGGACGCGAGGTCACTCGCCAGGGCCTCCAGCTCGGCCTTGTCGGCCTTGCCCGGGAGCGCCACGCGATGCACGTGCGCGTCGATGTCGAAGTCCTCGTCGGTCTCCCACCAGGCGCCGGACGGGCCCTGCACCGCTTTCTGGCGGAAACGCCGGTAGGCGAGGAAGCGCGACGCGATGACGCGCTTCACCGCGGCCAGCTCCAGCTGGGCGTCGAACATCATCACGCCCACGATCATCATGAGGTTCGTGGGGTGCTCCATGCGGAGCCACGCCGTGTCGACCCCCGAGATCCGTTCTCTCTTATTTGTCATGGCTAGCGGGTTTCGGCTAATTTACACCACACGTTCCGACCACCGGAGGGGAAGTGTCCGATCTCAAGAAGAAATTCGAAGCCGCGTCCGCCGACGTCAAGAAAGCGTCCAAGGATCCCGGCAATGACATGAAGCTCAAGCTCTACGCCAACTACAAGCAGGCCACCGAGGGCGACGTGCAGGGGGAGAAGCCCGGATTCACGGACTTCGTGAACCGGGCCAAGTACGAGGCCTGGGCGAAACTGGAGGGGACGAGCGCCGACGTGGCGATGAACGCCTACATCAAGCTGGTCGAGCGCGTGACCCGCGAGTAGCTACTTCTTCGCCTTGGGCCTGGCTTTGGACTTCGACGCGCGCCTTTTCTTCGTGGCGGGCCGCTTCTTCCTGGTGGCCGGGGCCGGCGCCTTCCTGCCCATCATGCCGCGCACGCTGTCGTTCAACTCCGCGACCTGGCGGGCGAGGGCATCGACGTCCTTGGCCGAGAGCACGCCAAGGCGGTTCAAAGAGCGCGAGACGCGATCCTCGAAGACCTGCTCCAGCTTGTCCCACTTGCCCGCGGCCTGGGCGGCCGTGGCATCGGCCTGGGCGCGCACCGTCTTCAGCGCCTGGTCCGCGGCCTCCGCGGCCTGGCCACGGAATACCTTGCCGCGTTGCACCAGCGTCTCGAACATCTTCGGGCCGTCCTTCCTGGCGCGTTCGAAGGCGCCGAGGCCCGCGAGCCAGATCTTCTGGCCGGAGTTGACTACGGATTCGGCGAATTCGGCGGCGCGCGGCGGCTCGCTGCGGCGGGTGGATTTCTTCGTCCTGGCTGCCATGGTTTCCTCCGGGGAAGATAGGGCGCTACTTTAAGCCCGGCGATTAGAGCCGTCACACTATTCTTTGCTGCCGGCGCTTCCGGTTACACTCCGGTGGATCGCGGCGACTGCAAAAAAAATCCCGAGGAGAGCGATGGAGAAAGTCTGGCTGAAATCCTACGCCCCCGGCGTGCCCGCGGAAATCGACGCGAGCCTCTACTCGAGCATCCGCGACATCTTCCTCCAGAGCTGCAAGCGCTTTGCGTCCAGGCCGGCCTTCACCTGCATGGACAAGACGCTCACCTACGCCGAGCTCGATCGCCTTTCGCGCGACTTCGCCGCCTGGCTGCAGAACGTCGCGGGTCTCAAGGCCGGCGCGCGAGTGGCGATCATGATGCCCAACCTGCTCCAGTACCCGGTGGCGCTCTTCGCGGTGCTTCGCGCCGGCATGGTCGTGGTGAACTGCAATCCCCTCTACACCCCGAGGGAACTCGAGCACCAGCTGAACGATTCGGGCGCCGAGGCCATCGTCATCCTCGAGAACTTTGCCAAGACCCTGGAGCAGGTGATCGCCAAGACGAAGGTGAAGACGGTCGTCACCAGCCAGCTGGGAGACCTGCTGGGCTTCCCGAAATCGCTGATCACGAATTTCGTGGTGAAGCGGGTGAAGAAGATGGTCCCCGACTGGAGCCTGCCCAACCCGGTCGCGTTCAACGATGCGCTGGCCGGGGGGCGCGGCAAGCCCCTCGAGGAGCCGCCGCTCGGCCACGAGGACATCGCGTTCCTCCAGTACACCGGCGGCACGACCGGCGTCTCCAAGGGCGCCATGCTCACCCACGGCAACATCGTCTCCAACCTGCTGCAGAGCGCGGCGTGGTGGGGCCAGGAGCTTCGCGAGGGCGAGGAAATCATCATCACTGCGCTGCCGCTCTACCATATCTTCGCGCTCACCGGAAATTGCCTCACCTTCATGAAGATCGGGGCGCAGAACATCCTGATCGTAAACCCGCGCGACATCCCGAAGTTCGTCGAGGAGCTGGGCAAGTATCCGTTCACCTGCATCACCGGCGTGAACACGCTCTTCAACGCCCTGCTGAACGCGCCCGGGTTCGCCCAGCTCGACTTCTCGCACATGAAGATGTCGCTCGGCGGCGGCATGGCGGTGCAGCGCGCCGTGGCAGAACGCTGGAAGCAGGTGACCGGCAAGCCCCTGATCGAGGCCTATGGCCTCACCGAGACGTCGCCGGGCGCCTGCATCAACCCGTTCGTAGCGGGCGCGGAGTTCAACGGCTTCGCGGGCCTGCCGATCTCGTCCACCGAGGTCACGATCCGCGACGACGACGGGAAGATCCTTCCGCTTGGCGAAACCGGAGAGATCTGCATTTCCGGCCCGCAGGTGATGAAGGGCTATTACAACCGGCCCGATGAAACCGCCAAGGTGATGACGCCGGATGGAAGCTTCCGGACCGGCGACATCGGCATCATGACGCCCGAGGGGTACGTGAAGATCGTCGACCGGAAGAAGGACATGATCCTGGTCTCCGGCTTCAACGTGTACCCGAACGAGGTGGAGGACGTGATCGCCATGATGCCCGGCGTGCGCGAGGTGTGCGCGGTCGCGGCCGCCGACGAGAAGTCGGGCGAGGTGGTCCGTGTCGCTGTGGTGAAGAAGGACCCGGAGCTCACCCGTGCGCAGGTGATCGAGCACTGCAAGCAGAACCTCACCGGCTACAAGGTCCCGAAGATCGTCGAATTCTGGAAAGAGCTGCCCAAGACAAACGTCGGCAAAGTGCTGCGGCGCGAAGTGAAGAACACGCCGGTCGCCACGAGCTGACCTTCACGGAGGTGCCGTAAAGGTTGAACCACGGAAGTCACGGAAGAAGACCGGTCGAAGTTCCTTCGTGTTTTCCGTGGTTCGCCATTACGCTGCCTTTTCGTAGACCGGCCCGTACTCGCGCAGCGCATCGCGAATGCGCTCCACGGCCCAGTCGATGTCCGCGCGCTCGATGATGAGTGGCGGGGCGAAGCGCGCCACCGTGCCGTGCGTGTCCTTGGAAAGCACGCCGTGCTTGAGCAGCCTCTCCACGAACTGGCGCGCGGTGACTTTCTTCGGGTCGAGCTCCACGCCGATCAGCAATCCCAGCCCACGCACGTCGGTGACGACGGGGCTGGAGATCGACCGCAGCCGCTGCAGCAGGTAGGCGCCCATCGCGGCCGCCCGATCGGCGAGCTTCTCTTCGAGTAGCAGGTTGAGCGAGGCCAGGCCCACGGCCGCGCCCAGCGCGTTGCCGCCGAAAGTGCTGCCGTGATCGCCGGGTTTGAAGACGCCCATCACGTCCTCGCGCGCGAGGAACGCGGAGACCGCCATCAGCCCGCCGCCGAGCGCCTTGCCGAGGATCAGGCCGTCGGGCTTCACGCCCTCATGGTGGATGGCGAGCACCTTGCCGGTGCGCCCGAGGCCGGTCTGCACCTCGTCCACGATCAGGAGCACGTTGCGCTCGCGGCAGATGCGCGCGCATTCCGTGAGGTAGCCTTGGTGCGGCACGATGATGCCCGCCTCGCCCTGCACCGGCTCCACGAGGAACGCCGCGGTGTTGGGCGTGATGGCCGCATCGAGCGCTTTCGCGTCGCCGAACGGCACGTCGCGAAAGCCGTCCGCAAACGGACCGAAATCGTCGCGATACTGCGGCTCGGAGGAGAAGCCGACGATGGTGGTGGTGCGCCCGTGGAAATTGCCGGCACACACGATGATCTCGGCCTTGTCCTTCGGCACCTTCTTCACGACATACGCCCACTTGCGCGCGCACTTGATGGCGGTTTCGACGCCTTCGGCGCCGGTGGTCATCGGCAGCGCGCGATCCATTCCCGTCACTTCGCAGAGGCGGGCCAGGAACGGCGGCAGGGTATCGCTGTGGAACGCCCGCGAGGTGACCGCGAGGCGCTTCGCCTGCTCGGTGAAGGCCGAGAGCAGTTTCGGGTGACCGTGGCCGAAGCTCACCGCGGAGTACGCGGAGAGCATGTCCAGGTAGCGGCGCCCCTGGTCGTCCCAGAGCCACACGCCTTCACCGCGGGACAGCACGATCGGAAGCGGAGCGTAGTTCGTCGCGCCGTAGCGGCGCTCGAGAGCGATTTTGTCGCTCATGACGTGTCCTTCCTGTCGATTCGAGGGGCCCGTTGGTTCTTGGACCCCGACGGCTCAAGGCCGTTTCCCGCGCCGCGTTCTCAACACAGCAGGCGGGAAGGGAATTATACCGGGGGGATCAGGACGAGGAAACCCCCGCAAAATCAAGCGCTTTTGGCACCCATCGCGACCGCCAGGCCGGCCGCCAGACGGGCCGCCAGCGCGTAGATGGTGAGCTGCGGGTTGGCCCCGAGGCTGGTGGGAAAGAGCGATCCGTCGTGCACCGAGAGGTTGGCCAGGTGGTGGTGGCGGCCGGCCTCGTCCACCACCGAATCGCGCGCCTCGCCACCCATCGCGCACCCGCCCATTACGTGCGCGCTCACCACGCGGGCGTGCAGCGGTTTCATCGCCAGCGTTGCGATCGCGCCCTTCGCCTCGCGCCAGCTCGCCGCCGGAAGGGCAGCCTCGTGCATCGGCATCACGTGGCTGGCACCCGCGGCGAACTGGATCTCCGCCATCGCAAGGTACGCGCGGCGCGCGGCGTCCCACAGGTAGTCGCTCATCTCGTAGTCCAGCACCGCGGAGCCATCGTCGCGCAGGACCACGCGCCCGCCCTGCGACTCGGGATGGAAGCCGTCGCGGATCAGCGCGATCACCACCTGGAGATGCGGGAACTTCGCCATCCACTTCGCGTGCCCGGCACCGAAGCCGGGCAACGTGATGCCGCCCAGGATGGGGTGGATCGGAGGCGCCTCGAGCTTGAAGCCCGCGGGGCCCGACGGCGGCAGGGTGTCGAGGAAGTGATCGGAATAAATCGTCTGCGGCGCCCCGGCGTGGCCGTCCACCCGCTGCGGCATCACCGCCGCCGAGACCACCGTGGGGTGCAGGAACGTGCGGCGGCCGGCGGTGCGGTGCGGATCGGGCAGCGCGCTGCGCAGCAGGACCGCAGGCGAGCCGATGGCGCCGGATGCCAGCACGTAGTGACGCGCGCGCAGACGCACGCGATGCGGCGATGGCGCCGATCCCGCGCCCTCCAGGCCGTGACCTTCCGCCACGGCGATGCGATCGCGCTCCGCGACCAGGCGCGCCACGCGGCAGCGGTAGAGCAACGTGGCGCCCCGGCGTAGCGCCTCGGGAATCGTGGTCACCAGCATCGACTGCTTCGCGTTGAGCGGACATCCCATGCCGCAGTAACCGAGGTTGGCGCAG
>JBKJYC010000466.1:0-9633 GCA_046715885.1 Usitatibacter sp. | reverse complement strand
AGCCCATCCGGCAGGCCCGCCTGCTGGCGGCGCTCAGTAAGACGCGAGTGGGCGCCAACGTCTCGCGCGCGGCCCTGGACGCGGCGGCGAACCAGCCGCGCCGGCATCTGTCGGTCCACGAGCGCGGCAAGATCCACCTCGTCCCCCTCACCGACGTGCTCTACTTGCGCGCCGAGCTGAAGTACGTGACCGTCCGGACCGGAGCGCGCGAGTTCATCGTCGAGGAGTCGCTCACCAACCTCGAGGAGGAGTTCGGGGTCGCGTTCGTGCGAATCCACCGGAACTGCCTGGTGCATCGAACCGCCATAGCCGGCTTCGAGAAAAACGTCGCCGAAAGCGAGTCCGGCTGGGCCGTCGTTGTCAAGGAGACCGGGGAGAAGCTCCCGGTCAGCCGCCGCCAACAGCATGTCGTGAAGGAGTTTCGATGAAAACCTACCTTGCCGCCGTTCTCCTGATGCTTTGCACCGCCGCCTCCGCGCAGGCGCCGGCCGTCGCCCCCAAGGTGGCGGCGCTCTCGCTGATCGGCGACCGGCTGCTGGTGGTGGGCGGGCAGATGCAGACCGGAAGCCGCCTCGACCGCAACAAGAAGGAGCTGGTCGCGCTGCAGACCGACGAGCTCGACACCGCCACGGTGCTCGCCTTCGAGCGCCAGGCGAAGGCCGTGCGTCCGCAGCTCGAGGTGGTCCTGCTGCGCGCCAACGATCGCTCGATCCATGAGCTGCAGGATGCGGTGGTGAGCGGCAAGCGCGACTTGCGGGAGCTTCTCTCCGCTGTGGCTCCGCTCGCCAGGCGTGCCGGGGCGACGCACTTGGTGCTGTTCGCGAAGTCGCGCGGCGAGGCCCAGATCCGCCTCGAGAACGGCTCGATCGGCTCCGGCTTCATCGACGGGCTGGGCTTCTACGTCGACCGCTGGCCGCGGGCGCGGCAAACCGAAAGCGGCGAAACCGACGTCGGCATCCTGGCGCCGTTCGCGTATTTCAGGGCGGTGCTGGTGGACCTGGACGGCCTGAAGGTGGTCACGGAGGAGTCCTCGCACATCGCGCGCGCCCTGTACTCGCCCGATATCACCGCGAAGACCGATCCCTGGGACTACCTCACTTCCGCCGAGAAGGTGCAGGCGCTCAAGGGACTCTCCCGCGAGGGCCTCGAGAGCATCGTCCCGCGCGTTCTCTCGCGCATGTAGCGCGCTACTCCCAATAGGGCGGGTCGCCGAAGGTCTTGCGCAGGAACTCGATGAAGAGCCTCACCTTCGCGGGCAGCAGGCGCCGCTCGGGGTAAACGGCGTAGATGTTGTTGCCGGGCACGGCGAACTCGTCAAGGACGGAGGCGAGCCGCCCGCGCTTGATCTCCTCGCTCACTTCCCAGGCGCTGCGCAGGGCGAGCCCTTCGCCCGCGATCGCCCAGCGCGTGAGCACCTCGCCGTCGTTGCACTGGAGGCTCCCCGCGACCTTCATCGCCACCGGCTTGCCCTTGTCCTGGAAATGCCAAAGGTCGGAGGCGCCTTCCTCGGTGCTGGTCGCCAGGCAATTGTGCTTGGCGAGGTCGGCCAGCAGCTTGGGCTTGCCCGCGCGCTTGAAATAGGTCGGCGAGGCGCACACCACGCGGTGGTTGCGCGCGAGCTTGGCGGCGATGAGGTCGGCGCTCTTCAGGTCGGCGATGCGGATCGCGAGGTCGAAGCGCTCGTTCTTCAGGTCCACCAGGCGCTCCGAGAGATGCAGCGTGATCGCGAGGCTGGGGTGCTCCGCGACGAACGCGGCCAGGTGGGGCGCGATGTGCTTGCGTCCGAAAGCGGTGGGCGCGGTCACGATCAGCCGGCCCGAGGCGCTCTTGGCACCCACGGAAAGCGCCTCTTCGGCACCGCGCAGCTCACCCAGCAACCGGTGGCAGTCCTCGTAGAACGTGGCGCCTTCGGGTGTCAGCGTCACCTTGCGGGTGGAGCGCTTGAAGAGCTTCACGCCCAGGCGCGCCTCCAGCTGGTCGATGCGCCGCCCGACCATCGCGGGGGTGATGCCTTCCTCGCGCGCCGCGGCGGAAAGGCTGCCGCGCTGCGCGACCTCGACAAACGTCGTCAGCTCCTTGAATCGGTCCAAGCGCGCTCCATCCGGAAAAGCGAAAAGTAATAGATGCCCCCCATTCGAGCGAGGATTATCCGTGCCGAAGTATTGTATTGGAGTTCTATTCGAAGCGGTTCGCGAGCGTGCCGATCCCCTCGATGGTCACCGCCACCTCGCTGCCGGGCTTCATCGAGCCCACGCCGACCGAGGTGCCGCAGCAGATGACATCGCCGGGCTCCAGCGTCATGTCGTGCGAAATCCGGCTCACCAGGTCGGCTGGCGGGAAGATCATGTCGCTCACGGGGTAATCCTGCCGCTCCTGCCCATTCAGCACCACCTTGACCGAGAGTGTCGCGGGGTCGAGCCCGGTCGCGACCACGGGCCCGAAGACGCCGAAGGTATCGAAGCTCTTGGCGCGCACCCACTGCGCGAAGGATGGATCGCGCGTGATGATCTCGCCCGCGGTCACATCGTTGACGCAGGTGAACCCGAAGATATGCCCGGTCGCCCGGGCTGGCGCAACCGCGGTCGCGCGCTTGCCGATCACGATGCCGAGTTCGCCTTCGTACACCACCTTCCCCTGGTACGACGGCGGCTTGCGGATCACCTCGCCGTGCGCGAGGAAGGAGCTGGGCGCCTTCAGCAGGTAGAGCGGCTCGGGCGGGATCGGGCCGCCAAGCTTGGCCGCGAGCGCATGGAAGTTGTTCCACAGCGCTACCATCTTCGTCGGCTGCGTGGGCGTGAGCGGTTTTACTGCCGCCAGGGCGACCGTAGCGCCCGTGGGACGCGGAGCCGCGAACAGGTCGCCCTCGTGGACCGCGATCCGATCGTCATCGAGGCGGCCAAAACCCACGCGCCCGTCGTGCTGAAACCGCATCCAGCGAGCCATTTCCCCTCCATCACGCTAATCTAGGTCTCGTTCTCGGAGATTCGCACAATGAAGACCCCCCTTCCCGCCGTGATTCGGGTGGCAGCCCCGGCACACCCGGAAGCCGACCGCGTCCTCACTCCCGAGGCGCTCGCGTTCCTGGTGAAGCTGCACCAGACCTTCAACGGGCGGCGGCTGGAGCTTCTCGCGAAGCGCGCGGCACGGCAAGCCCAGTTCGACGCTGGCGCGATCCCGGGCTTCCTCGAGGCGACGAAGTCCGTCCGCGATTCCGAGTGGCAGATCGCCGGGCAGCCGGAGGACCTGCAGGACCGTCGCGTCGAGATCACCGGCCCGACCGACCGCAAGATGGTCATCAACGCCCTCAACTCCGGCGCGTCCACGTTCATGGCGGACTTCGAGGATGCGAACTGCCCCACCTGGGCCAACATGATCGAGGGCCAGGCGAACATCCACGACGCCGTGCGCCGCGCGATCACGTTCCGGCAGGGCGACAAGAGCTACCGGCTGGCCGCGAAGACGGCGGTCATCATCCCGCGTCCGCGCGGCTGGCACCTGGACGAGAAGCACGTGACGGTCGATGGCGAGCCGCTGTCCGGAGCGCTCTTCGACTTCGCCTTGCTGTTCTTCCACAACGCGAAGGAGCTGCTGGCGCGTGGCTCGGGCCCCTATTTCTACCTGCCGAAGATGGAGTCGCACCTCGAAGCCCGGCTCTGGAACGACATCTTCACCTTCGCGCAAGGGGAGCTGGGCGTGCCCCACGGCAGCATCCGCGCCACGGTGCTGATCGAGACCATCCCGGCGGCCTTCGAGATGGACGAGATCCTGCACGAGCTGCGCGACCACAGCTCGGGCCTGAACATCGGGCGCTGGGACTACATCTTCTCGTGCATCAAGAAGTTCCGGTCGCATCCCGATTTCTGCCTCGCCGACCGCTCCCAGATCACCATGACGGCGCCTTTCATGCGCGCCTACGCGCTGCTGCTGATCAAGACCTGCCATCGCCGCAACGCCCCGGCCATGGGCGGCATGGCCGCGCAGATCCCGATCAAGAACGATCCCGCCGCGAACGAGGCGGCGATGGCGAAGGTGCGCGCGGACAAGGAGCGCGAGGCCACGGACGGCTGCGACGGCACGTGGGTCGCGCACCCCGGCCTGGTGCCGATCGCCCGGGAGATCTTCGACAAGCACATGCCGCAGCCCAACCAGTACTCGAAGCAACTGCCCGACGTGAACGTGGCCGCCGCCGATCTGCTCGATTTCAAGCCCGAGTTGCCGATCACCGAGGCCGGGTTGCGCAACAACGTCCAGGTGGGCATCCAGTACTGCGGCTCCTGGCTGGCGGGAAACGGCTGCGTGCCGATCTTCAACCTGATGGAAGACGCGGCCACGGCCGAGATCTCGCGCTCCCAGGTCTGGCAATGGATGCGTTCGCCCAAGGGCGTGCTGGACGACGGCCGCAAAGTCACCCGGGAGCTCTTCCGCGAGATCCTCGCCGACGAGCTGGGGAAGACGCCGGCGATCGTCGGCGCAGAAGCCTACGCGGCGGGGAAGTACGCGGAGGGCGCGAAGCTCTTCGAACGGATCTCCACCTCCGATGACTATGTGGAGTTCCTCACGCTGCCGGCCTACCAGGCGATCGACTGAAGGCGAGTCTCATTCCGGCATCCTCCAGATGGCTCCGCATTTGCGGCACTTCACCCGCATCCACGCCACCGCAAGCGGCGCCACCGCCTCGGCCGTCGGACCGGGCACGCTGTCGATCCCGGATTGCGTCACCTCGAAGCGCCCGTAGGTCTTGCACGCCATGCAAGTCGAGCGTTCCCCATAGCGCTCCGCGCGCTGCAGGACCGTGATGTAGCGCCGCCAGGAATACCAACCGAGCACGACGGCGGCCAGGACCACGCCCAGCATCGTGAGCGAGCGCAGCGTGGGCTCGAAGCGCCCGATCTCCTCGACCATCGCCGCGATCAGGATGCCGCAGAGGAAGCAGGTGGTGAGGCAGAGGTGGCTGTCGATCAGCTGCCGTTCGTACCACTTGCGGAAGCCCAGGCGCCGGATGCTCGTGACCGGTTCCATGGCCACGGCATCGTCACACGGCGCCGGCGTCCTGCGCCTGGCGGTCGGCGTGGTACGAGGACCTCACCATCGGCCCGCAGGCGGCGTTGGTGAAGCCCAGCTTCGAGGCCTCGGCCTCGAACATCCGGAATTCATCGGGATGCACGTAGCGCGTCACCGGCAGGTGATGCTTCGAGGGCTGCAGGTACTGGCCGATGGTGAGCATGTCGACGTCGTGCTCGCGCAGGTTGCGCATGACCTCGAGGATCTCGTCGTTGGTCTCGCCCAGGCCCACCATCAGCCCCGACTTCGTGGGAACGTCGTCGTGCGAGGCCTTGAAATCCTTGAGCAGCTTCAACGAGTGCGCGAAATCCGATCCGGGCCGCGCCGCCTTGTAGAGCCGCGGAACCGTTTCGAGGTTGTGGTTCATCACGTCGGGCGGTGAGGCGTCGAGGATCGCGAGCGCCCGCTCGAGGCGGCCGCGGAAATCGGGGGTCAGGATCTCGATCTTGGTTCCCGGGGAGAGCTCGCGGACCGCGCGGATGCAATCGACGAAATGCTGCGCGCCCCCGTCACGCAGGTCGTCGCGGTCCACGCTCGTGATGACCACGTAGCGCAGCTTCATCTTCGCGATCGTCTCGCCCAGGTGGCGCGGCTCCTGCGTGTCGAGCGGCTGGGGACGGCCGTGGGCCACGTCGCAGAAGGGGCAGCGCCGGGTGCACAGGTCGCCCATGATCATGAAGGTCGCGGTGCCGTGGCCGAAGCATTCGCCGATGTTCGGGCAGGACGCTTCCTCGCACACGGTATGCAGTTTCGCCTCTCGCAGCACCTTCTTGATCTCGAAGAAGCGCTCCCCCCCGCCGGCGCGCACGCGGATCCACTCGGGCTTGCGCAGCGCTTCCTGCGCGACCACCTTGATGGGGATGCGGGCGGTTTTCAGCTCGCGCTTCTGCTGGAGCTTCAGGGCGTCGTCAGGCATTTCTCAAGGGATGCGGCCAAGGGTTGCTGCACTGCGGAAATTTTATCACGCACGCCATGGTCGGCCAGGCGCGTGGCCGCCAACCCGGGATAGCCACAGGGATCGATGCGGCCGAAGGGCTCCAGGTCCAGGTCCACGTTGAGCGCCATGCCGTGGTAGCTGCAGCCGCGCGCGATGCGAAGGCCGATCGCCGCGATCTTGGCATCGCCCACATAGACCCCGGGCATGCCGGCGCGGCGATGGCCGGCGAGGCCGTAGCCGGCGAGCAGGTCGATGGCCGATTGCTCGAGGCGCCGGACGAGCTCCTTCGCCCCGAGGCCGCGCCGCCGCAGGTCGAGCATCACGTAGGCGATCGCCTGGCCGGGCCCATGGTAGGTGACCTGGCCGCCGCGATCGGTCTTGACGACGGGAATGTCGCCGGGGGTGTGCACGTGCTCCGGGCGGCCCGCGAGGCCCAGCGTGTACACCGGGGGGTGCTCGACGAGCCAGATCTCGTCGGGCGTTTCAGGCGTGCGCGCGCGGTTGAAGTCCTGCATCGCCCGCCACGTGTTCGCGTACTCGACGCAACCCAAGGTGCACACGGTGACCTCGTGCCTCGTGCCTCGCGCCTCGTGCCTCACAACACCATCATCACCATCGGATGCTTCGAGAGCTCCGAATACAGCCCGTCCAGCTGCTCGCGCGACTTCGCGTTGATGGTGACGGTGAGCGAGATGTAGCGCCCGTTCTTCGAGGTGCGCATCTCGATGGTGGAGGGATGGAAATCGGGCGCGTGCTTGCTCACGATCTCGGAAACCAGCTGCGCGAAGCCGTCCTCGCGCCGGCCCATGACCTTCATCGGAAAGACGGTCGGGAAGGTGAGCGGCGATTCGGCGCCGCTGCCCTTGTCGTCGCCCCCGTCCGGCAGGTCCGTTCCCATCGCCGCGCTGCTCCCCTTGAACCTCAGGCCGCGACCGCGTCCTTGCGTGCGAGCTTCGCCTTGTAGTCCTGGTAGAGCGCGTGCATCCGCCGGAAGAGCGGTCCGGGCTTGCCGTCGCCCACGGGCTTGCCGTCGAGCTTCGTCACCGCAAGGACTTCCTTGGTGGACGAGGACAGCCACACCTCGTCCGCCGAACGCACTTCCGCCTCGGTGATCGGACGGATCTCCAGGCGCACGGCCCCATCCCGCGCGAGTCTCTGCAGCAGCTGGTAGGTGATTCCCAGCAGGATGAGATGATCCTGCGGGGCCGCCAGCACCGTGCCGCCCTTCACGATGAAGGCGTTCGAAGCCGACGCCTCGGTGAGGAAGCCGTCGCGGAACATGATGGTCTCGACCGCCCCCGCCTCGACCGACGCCTGGCGCGCGAGCACGTTGCCCAGGAGCGAGATCGACTTGATGTGGCACTTCTCCCAGCGGAAGTCCTCGCCCGTGGTGCAGGCGACGCCGTTCTCCACCTGCTCCTTCGAGGGCGAGGCGAGCGGGTAGCAGAACATCATGACGGTGGGCTTCAGGCCGGTGGGGATCACGTGGTCGCGCTTCGCGGGCACGCCGCGCGTCACGTGGATGTACACCGACTGGTTGCCCGGGTGGTGCTCGAGGAGCTTCGCCACGGTGGCGATCCATTCGTCGATCGTGTGCGGATTCTTCAGCAGGATCGCATCGCACGAGCGCTGCAGCCGCTCGAAGTGCTCGCGTGCGTGCAGGGCCACGCCGTTGTAGACCGGGATCACTTCGTACACGCCGTCGCCGAAGATGAAACCGCGGTCGAGCGGGGAGATGCGGATGTCGTCCAGGGGAAGCAGCTCCCCGTTGAAGTAAGCGATGTTGGCGGTCATGGCGGTCACCGGAGGAGAAGGCGGAGGCTGTCCCAGCCGCGCGAGAGGAAGCCCGCGACGGGCACGTCCTCGAGGGCGACGACGGGAAATTCCGCGATGGGCGCGTTGTCTCTCGTGAGCTTCATTATCCCCGCTTTCTCTCCGGCGGAATAGGGCGCGACGAACGGCTGCTTCGTCTCCAGGGTCGATTGCAGGCCGACGAACTTGTCGCGCGGCAGCGTGAGCCAGACGTCGCTCTTGAAGCCCACCGGCACGGTGGGACGCGTGCCCTTGAACACCTCGGGAGTGGCCACGGGCGTGTCCTTCCGGTAGAGCCTGCGCGTCTCGTACGCCTGGAATCCGAAGTTGAGGAGCTTCTGGCTCTCGCTGGTGCGCAGCACATCCGATTGAGCGCCCAGCACCACCGAGATCAAGCGCCGGTCGCCGCGCCTGGTGCTCGCGATGAGGCAGTAGCCCGCGGCCTCCGTGAAGCCGGTCTTCACGCCGTCCACGGTGGAATCGATCCACAGCAGCCGGTTGCGGTTCGACTGCGTGATGCGGTTCCAGGTGTAGTCCTTCTGCGAGTAGAGCGCGTACCGGTCGGGAAAGTCGCGGATCAACGCGTTCGCGAGCAGCGCCAGGTCGCGGGCCGTCGAGTGGTGCCCCGGCGCGGGCAAGCCGGTGGCGTTCAGGAACGCCGTGCCCTTGAGCCCCATGCGCTGCGCCTGCGTGTTCATCAGCGCGACGAACGCCTCCTCGGTCCCGGCCACGGCCTCGGCCAGCGCGATGGTGGCGTCGTTGCCCGACTGCACGATCATCCCGCGCAGGAGCTCCTCGACGGTGACCGGCTTGCGCGGCTCGATGAACATGCGCGAGCCGCCGGCCTTCCACGCGCGCTCGGAGACGTTCACCGTCGCGGCCGGATTGAGCTTGCGCTCGCGAAGTTGCCCGAAGACGAGGTAGGCGGTCATCAGTTTCGTGAGCGACGCGGGCTCGAAACGGTCGTCGCCCGCCACGGAGGCGAGCAGCTGGCCGCTCTGCACGTCGAGGAGCACATACGCGCGCGCCGCGACCGGTGGCGGCGTGACGGGCTGGGCGGAGGCGGCGAGGGCGGCGAGCAACAGCAGGACTGCGGCGAAGCGTTTCGGCATTTCTGGCTTCTTCAATGGGTCGAGAGGGCGGGGACGTACCCGAGGCTCGCGCGCACCTTGTCGGCGACGGCGAGGGCCTCTTCACGGTTGCGATAGGGTCCGATGCGCACGCGGTGCAGGCCGTCGCGTTGCGCGATGGTGATGGGCTCGAGGTTCCACGAGAGCTCGCGGGCCATGCGGGCACGGAAGGTCTCCGCGTTGTCCGCGCCCGAGAACGCCCCGAGTTGCAGCCACAGCGCGCCGGACTCCGTCGCGACCACGGACGTCTCGATGACGGCGGGCGGTGTCGCGAGCCGGGTGGTGGCAGAGGACGTCGCCACACTCACGGCGGCTGTGGTCGTGGGCGCGTCGAGCACGCGCTCCACCTCCACCAGTCCGCTCCCCGCCGCGGCGATGCCGATGCGCGAGGCGGCCGCGAACGAGAGGTCGATGATGCGCTCGCCATGGAACGGTCCGCGGTCGTTCACGCGCACCACGACCGACTTTCCGTTCCTCACGTTCGTGACCTTGGCGTAGCTGGGGATCGGCAGCGTCTTGTGCGCGGCCGTCATGGCGAACATGTCGTAGATCTCGCCCGACGCGGTCTTCTGGCCGTGGAACTTCTTGCCGTACCACGAGGCCATGCCGCGCTCGCGCGTCGGCTCCTTGTTCACCACCGGCGCATAGCTGCGGCCGAAGACCGTGTAGGGCCGGTTGGCGAAGCGGTGGAAC
>JBKJYC010000465.1:0-12116 GCA_046715885.1 Usitatibacter sp. | reverse complement strand
CGTCGCATCGCTGGCCGAGAAGCTCTGCGCCATCCACGACCTGGGCATCCACACGGCTTACGTGCAGCGCTTCAACCGCGCGTTCGCCGCGCTCGAGCCCGACCAGTTCGCGTGGCGGCTGCGCGACGCCATGGGTGCGCGCTGGGTGCTGGTGGGCGAGGACTTCCGCTTCGGCGCGAAGCGCGCCGGCGACGTGACGCGCCTGGCGCAATTGGGCGCGCGCCTCGATTTCCACGTCGAGGTGCTGCCCGACGTCACCGACGACGGCAACGCGCGCATCTCCAGCACGCGCATCCGCTGCGCCCTCGCCCGCGGAGATTTTGCCGAGGCGGCGCAGCTACTCGGGCGGCCCTACGCCATCACCGGCCGCGTGCAGCACGGCGCCAGGCGTGGGCGCATGCTCGGCTTCCCCACCGCGAACGTCCGCCTCTCGCGGCCGAAGCCGGCGATGACCGGTGTCTTTGCGGTAAAATGCCTCGGTGCAGCAACTCGCGGACTCGAGGGAGTGGCGAGCCTTGGATACAACCCGGCCGTGCAAACCGGCGGCCCGGCCACACTCGAAGCCTTCCTCTTCGATTTCCAGGGCGACCTCTACGGGCGCCGTCTCACCATCGAGTTCCTGAAGAAGCTGCGCGACGAGGCGCCTTTCGCCTCGCTCACGGCGCTTTCTGCGCAGATCCGCAGGGACTGCGACGCGGCCCGTGAGTTCTTCGCCGCGACGGGAACGAGATGAACGACACGCAGAAGACCGACTACAAGAGCACGCTCAACCTTCCCGACACCGCCTTTCCCATGCGCGGCGACCTGGCCAAGCGCGAGCCCGCGTGGGTGAAGGCCTGGCAGGAGAAGAAGCTCTACCAGCGCATCCGCGAAGCGAGCCGGGGGCGGCCGAAATTCATCCTGCATGACGGGCCTCCCTACGCGAACGGCGACATCCACATCGGGCACGCGGTCAACAAGATCCTGAAGGACATCGTCGTGAAGTCGAAGACGATGGCGGGCTTCGACGCGCCCTACGTGCCCGGCTGGGACTGCCACGGCCTGCCGATCGAGCACATGATCGAGAAGAAGCACGGTCGCGACCTCGATCCCAACAAGGCCCGCCAGCTGTGCCGCGAGTACGCGGCGGAGCAGATCGAGCGCCAGAAGGCCGACTTCCAGCGCCTGGGCGTGCTCGGCGACTGGGAGCATCCCTACCGCACCATGGACCCGCCCACCGAAGCGTCGGAGATCCGCGCGCTGGGTCGCATCTGGCAGGCGGGCCTGCTGTATCGCGGCTTGAAGCCGGTCAACTGGTGCATCGACTGCCACTCCGCGCTCGCCGAGGCCGAGGTCGAATACGAGGACAAGACCTCGCCCGCGATCGACGTCGCCTTCCGCGCCTCGGACCCCGCGCATGTCGCCAAGGCGTTCGGCGCGAAGGCGGGTCCCGCGAAGATCGCGGCGGTGATCTGGACCACCACGCCCTGGACGCTCCCGGGCAACCAGGCGATCGCCGCGCACCCGGACTTCGACTACGAACTGGTGCAGACCGGGCAGGGCGCGCTCATCCTCGCCGCGGAGCTGCGCGAGGCGTGCCTGAAGCGCTACGGGCTCACGGCCGAAGCGGTCCTGGGGAGCGCGAAGGGTGCGGCCCTCGCGGGGCTGCGCTTCGCGCACCCGTTCGAGTCGCGCATGGTGCCGTTGGTGCTCGGTACCCACGTCACCCTCGACGCCGGAACCGGGCTGGTGCACACCGCCCCCGCCCACGGCGCGGAAGACTTCGACATGGGCGTCAAGAACGACCTGCCGCTCGACCAACCCGTAGACGACCTCGGACGGTACAAGTCCGCGGTGCCGCACTTCGCCGGCATGAACGTGCGCGAGGCCGAAAAGCCCATCGTCGAGCTGCTCGGGGCCAACGGCTCGTTGCTCAAGCACGAGCCCTTCCGCCACAGCTATCCCCATTGCTGGCGCCACAAGACGCCGATCATCTTTCGCGCCACGGTGCAGTGGTTCATCGGCATGGAGCGGCCGGGGGCGAACAGGAAGTCGCTGCGCGAGACGGCGAAGCAGGCCATCGACGCGACCCGGTTCTTCCCCGCCTGGGGGCGCTCGCGCCTCGAGGCGATGATCGCCAGCCGCCCCGACTGGACGCTTTCGCGCCAGCGCAACTGGGGCGTGCCGCTGCCCTTCTTCCTGCACCGCGAGACCGACGAGGTGCACCCGGACACCGCCAGGCTGGTCGAGACCGCCGCCGCGATGGTGGAAAAGGGCGGCATCGAGGCCTGGTTCGCCGCCACCTGCGAGGACTTCGGCGTGGACGCGTCGAAGTACCGCAAGCTCACGGACACGGTCGACGTCTGGTTCGACTCGGGGACGACGCACTTCACGGTGCTGCGCGGCCTCGCCGGGCAGCGCTGGCCCGCGGATCTCTACCTCGAGGGCAGCGACCAGCATCGCGGCTGGTTCCAGTCGAGCCTGCTCACCGGCTGCGCGATGGACGGGCGCGCGCCCTACGACGCTTTGCTCACCCACGGCTTCGCGGTGGACGGCCAGGGACGCAAGATGTCGAAGTCCCTGGGCAACGTCATCGCCCCCCAGAAGGTCTCGGATACCCTCGGCGCGGAGATCATCCGGCTGTGGGTCGCCTCCGCGGACTACTCCGGCGAGCTCTACATCTCCGACGAGATCCTGAAACGCGTGGTCGAGAGCTACCGTCGCATCCGCAACACCCTGCGCTTCCTGCTCGCCAACATCGCCGACTTCGAGCGCGCGAAGCACGAGGTGCCGGTCGCCGAATGGCTGGAGATCGACCGCTACGCCCTTGCGATGACGCGCTCGATGCTCACCGGCGCAGCGCAGGCCTACGAGCGCTTCGAGTTCCACGCCGTCACCCAGCGCATCCAGATGTTCTGCTCCGAGGACCTGGGTGCCTTCTACCTCGACATCCTCAAGGACCGGCTCTACACCGCGGGCCGCGACTCGAAGGCGCGGCGCTCGGCGCAGTCGGCGCTGCACGCCGTCACCCACGCGCTGCTGCGCGTGATGGCGCCGATTCTCTCGTTCACATCCGAGGAAGCATGGTCCGCGCTGCACCCGGGCAGCGACGAGAGCGTCTTTTTCACGACCTGGAAGGACGTGCTGCCCGCGCAGGCCGGCGAGGCCGAGCTCGCCGCGCGCTGGACACGCCTGCGCGAGATCCGCGCGCTGCTGGCCCCAAAGCTCGAAGAGCAGCGCACCGGCGGGGCGATCGGCTCCTCGCTGCTGGCCGAGGTGGATTTCGGCGCCGAAGGAGCCGACTTCAAGTTGCTGCGCTCGCTGGGCGACGACCTTCGCTTCGTCACGATCACGTCGCGCGCGGGCGTGCACGAAGCCCGCGGCGAAGTCACTGCCGGCGTCCGAGCCAGCGCCCATGCGAAATGCGAACGCTGCTGGCACTACCGCGCCGACGTAGGCGCGGACCCGAAGCATCCGTCGATCTGCGCGCGCTGCATTTCGAACCTCGAGGGCGCCGGAGAAGCGCGCTCCTATGCCTGAGGCCGCGCAACGCGTCTGGTACCGCTGGCTGGCCCTGAGCGGCGTCGTGCTGGTCCTCGACCTCGCGACCAAGGCCTGGGCGACCCACGCGTTCCAGCTCGGCGAGACGCTTCGCGTCACCTCGTTCTTCAACCTGGTGCTGGTGCACAACACCGGCGCCGCATTCAGCTTCCTCGCGGACGCGGGTGGCTGGCAGCGCTGGTTCTTCGTGGTCGTGACGATCGCGGTGTCCGCGGTCCTCCTGGTCATGTTGAAGCGCCACCACGCGAACGGCGTCCTGGCCGCCGCACTGGCCCTGGTGCTGGGCGGCGCCGCGGGCAACCTCTGGGACCGCGCCACGCTCGGTTACGTAGTCGACTTCGTGCAGGTGCACGCCGCGGGGTACTATTTCCCCGCCTTCAACGTCGCCGACTCGGCCATCACGATCGGCGTGGTCCTGCTGGTCTGGGACAGCTTCCGCGGCGAGGCCGCTGGGCGCGCGGCGACCGAGAAGCCGCAGAAAGGCACGCCATGAGCGACCCCCGGGAAGTGCTGCTCGCCCAGCCGCGCGGTTTCTGCGCCGGCGTGGACCGCGCCATCGCCATCGTCGAGAGGGCGCTCGAGATGCACGGCGCTCCGATCTACGTGCGCCACGAGATCGTGCACAACAAGTTCGTGGTCGAGGACCTGCGCGCCAAGGGCGCGGTCTTCGTCGAGGAGCTCGATGAGGTGCCCGCGGGGTCCACCGTCATCTTCTCGGCCCACGGAGTCTCGCTCGCGGTCCGCGCCGAGGCACAGGACCGCGGTCTCAAGGTGTTCGACGCCACCTGCCCGCTGGTGACCAAGGTGCATGTCGAGGTGTCGAGGATGCGCGAGCAGGGCCGCGAGGTCGTCATGATCGGGCACGAGGGCCATCCCGAGGCCGAAGGCACCATGGGCCAGTCCAGCACCGGAATGCACCTGGTGGATAGCGAGGACGACGTGGCGCGCCTCGTGGTGCGCGATCCCGAGCGCCTCGCCTACGTGACGCAGACCACGCTCTCCATCGACGATTGCCAGCGCGTGATCGCGGCACTGAAGGCGCGCTTCCCGTCGATCGTGGGGCCGAAGAAGGACGACATCTGCTATGCCACGCAGAACCGCCAGGACGCGGTGAAGTTCCTCGCGCCGCGCTGCGACGTGGTGATCGTGGTCGGCTCTCCGAACAGCTCCAATTCCAACCGCCTGCGCGAGGTCGCGCAGAACCTCGGCCGGGAGGCCTACCTGGTGGACGACGCCAGGCAGCTGAAGCCGGAATGGATCGAGGGCAAGCGCACCATCGGCGTCACCGCGGGGGCGTCGGCCCCGGAAGTGCTGGTGCAGGACGTGATCCACCGCCTGCAGGAGCTCGGCGCGAAGCGCGTGCGCGAACTCGAAGGCATCACGGAATCGGTCACCTTCCCGCTGCCCAGGGCCTTGGGGAAGGCCTAGGCGGCCGGCTCCCCCGTCCCTGCCGGTTGGACCGGCTTCGTGGCCGGACGCGGCTCGGACGGCTTCCACGCCGGAGGCGATGGGATGTGGACCGCGTCATTCTTGAGCCCGATGCATGTGGGCGGGCGCGCGGCGAGTTCGAGCCGGAAACCCGGCTGGCACTTCTTCACGCAATGCGGGCCATTCATGACCTCATCGCGCAGGCACGTATCGAGCGGAGTCCTCGCTCGTTGGCTGGGTTCGTACCGCGGAGGCCCCTTGGCCGGCTGGCCAAGGACCTCCGCCGATGGGAACGCGCCCGCGAGGACGAACAAGGCGACCGCTGCGACGCGGATCCGATCCATGCTGCGAGCGCCCGCGTTCAGCGCTGGATCAGCTCGCGCCACGAGATCCGCCGCGCCACGCCGCCGCTGCCGCCGATATTGATGGCGAACGGCGTCTTGGTGCCGGTTGCGCCCGTCGCGATGCCCTTGAAGACCCCGCTGGGCAGCCGGACGACCACGATGCCCACCGTGATCTGGCCGGTGTATTTTTGCCCCGCCACGCCTCCCGCGGAAGACTTCACGAACTGTCCTGTCCTGTAGTCGAACTGGTAGATCCACGAATCGCCGCCGACCGAGCACGCCGAGTTGTTCGGCACGTTCGTGGCCACGACCAGAGTTCCCTGGACCAGCTGCGGGTCGAGGTTGACGCGCTCGCCCGGCGAGGTGTCGCCCGGGTTGAAGTCGAGGAACCAGCCGTCCTGCACCGACCAGTCCACGGGATTCTGCGACGTCGTGCGCGTCGTGCCTGCGTCGATGATGGTGTTTTCCACCACCGCCCCGCCGCGGAAGTTGCCGTAGGACGTCCCCTTGTCCTTGATCGCGTAGAGCGACTGCCGGTAGGCGAAGGGCAGGGGCGGGACGAAGGTGGCCGGATCGGGAAGGTCGTCCTCGCCCAGGTACCGGCCGGTTCCGACGTAGACGACGGGGAAGCCGTCGATCAGCGCCAGCTCCGGCCGCGCGGTGACGGACTGCATCGCACCGCCCACATCGCGCAGGAAGGCCAGCTTCCTAACCGCCGGCGGGCTGCTGCTCGTATCGAACTTCCAGACGTTGCCGAGAAGATCGCCGCCGTAAATGAACTTCGCGGTGTTGTTGAAGGTGAAGTTGTCGGCGAAGCCGCTGATCTTGCTCAGGCCGCTCGGGAACGTCGCAGTACCCTCGGCGGTCGACACCTTGCTCAAGACGGCGCCGGTCTGGATGTCGATCGTGAACAGGTAGCCCTGCCCGGTACCCGGCGTCACGTTGTTCATCCCCGAAGTCACGAAGGCCACCCATCTGCCGTCCGAGGCCCGCTTGGAAATCACGGGATTGCCGTATGTGAAGCCGACGTCCGGGTCCGAGATCGCGCAAATCGTGGCGTCGGAGCAGAGCTCCCAGAGGACCTTCGGGGTCGCCGGGTCGGTGACGTCGAGGGCATAGTAGCCGCGACCGCCGCTGTTCAGGCCGGCCACCAGGACGGTCTTCCAGCCTCCGCCGATAAACACGTCCATCACCGAGGGCGAGCCATCCACGCTGAACCGGTGTGTCGCGCCCCAGTTGGCGGTGGCGAGCCGGTGAAGCCCGGGCATGACGATGCGCGGCACGTAGGCCCAGATCTCCTGCCCGCTATCGCCGTTCAACGCATGGAGCATGCCGTCGTTTGCCGCGATATAGAGCACCGGGGTACGCGAAGCCTGCGCAATCTTGTAGGCCGCGTAAGTGGGCGTCACCGCGTCGGTGAAACTGAACTGCGGCGTCTTCACGAAGGCCGGCGTGGCGTTCACCGGGTCGCCCAGGACGTAGGCGCGGGTGCGGTAAGGCGCGGTCGTTTCCGGCGCGGTGAACTTTTCGAACTGACGCTGCCCGCGCAGGTAGCTGACGAGGTTGACGCCGTTGTTGGCTAGAGCCTGCTGCGCGAGCGTGAGCAGCGTGCACTGCGATAGCGCCCCGCATTTGCCGCTGAAATAGGGCTGCTCGGCGGCGAGCGCTCCGCTGGGCACCGCGCTCAGGGTCGCGAACGAAAAGGCCTTGCGCTTGTTCGCGCCGCCCTCATCGATGGTGAAAATGTTGCGCGAGTCCGCGTTGTCCGACGTGCGCGCGTCCAAGAGCGCCTGGGCTGACCACACGATGCCCGCCAGCACATTGCCCGTCGTGGTGTCGATCCGCTGGGCAACCACCTGGCCGTCCCATTCGCCGGTGCGGAAGGTGGAGCTGTAGATGAAGTTGTCGGTCTCCGTGATGTTCGGGCTGCTCGTCGCGGAGGCTGCGGCGGCCGCGGTGGCCACTTTCAGCTTGGACAGCGCGCTTTGCAGCCCCTGCGCCAGGGAGTTCGGGTCGCTCGCGCTGAAGTACTGGCCGCGCGAGTTGACGGCCGCATGCCACAGGTCGTCCAGCGTGCTCGGATCGTTGGCCACCGGCGGCGGCCAGTCGCAGGTGCCCGAGATCCAGGCACAGGCATTGTTGGTCCCCGCCTTGATCTTCGCGAAATCGCCGGAAGTCGCGATCTCGTAGTCGGGGCGGAAGTCCATCAACCCTTCGAGGCCCAGTCCGAGCGTGAACGTGACCATGTGCTGCTGGGGCTGCGTGTCCTTCTCGTTCGTGGGAACGTTGTTGGGGCTGAGCGGCCCGGCGGTCCGCAGATCCTGCTTGTAATAGTAGGCCGCCACGTCGGCGAGCGTCCCGACCGCGGCGCCTCCGCGGTTGCCGTCGTAGGCGCCGACGGCCCGTGTCGTGAATCCGGAGTTGGTGTTGTCCTGGTCGGCGATCGCGCTGCCGGAGATGGTCTGGCCGGCGTTGCTGTTCCAGTAGCCGTCCGTGGTGAGCAGGGCGTAATTCTGCTGGCACGAATACTGGAGGGGGTCGGGCGTCATCTGGGAGTTGATGCCCGAAGTAATGCCCGCGTAGTGACGCCCCACGCGCGAAAGGGCCTCGCGCAGTGGCGTGCCGCCGCCAATCTGGGTGTCGTAGAGCTTCCTGTAGAAGGTCGAACGCTGGGCAGTGTCGAACTTGTTGATCGCCACGTACTTGTCCGAGTCCACCGGGGAGCCCGGATTGATCGTGATCAGCCCGATGCGATAACGGTCGTCGATGGACAGGAAGGCGCGGCCGGTGGCGGTCTTCATCAGCGCGAACCGGGTGCGGTAGTAGCCGTACCAGTTCGCGAAGTTCTGCACCTCCTCGGCGTACGAGCAGGAGGTGGCCGAGGCGCAGTCGATGCGCAACGAGCTCGCCCCCTTCGGATAGTTGGCCGTGGCCGGAACGATGTCCACCCGCTGGAAGCGCCCGTAGCGCGGATAGGGATAGTTCACGCGGTCGAACTTCTTCACGCACCGCGGCGTACCGGCCGCGTTACCCGAGACCAGCGCGGAGGTGGTGGCATCGGCCTGCGCGCGGCACCACCGCAGAGGCGCGGCGATCGTATTGGTGCCCCCCGGCGAGGCGCCGCCGGCGGTGGCGAGCGCGCAATTGACCAGACTCGAGTCGCTGCAATACTCGTGCGGCGTGAGGCTGTAATAGTGCGGGTTCGAGTTGGTGACGCGCACCTTGTGGAAGAAGGTCGCGGTGGGCAGGCCCACGTTGGTGCCGCCGCTGGTCCAGTAGAGGAAGTAGTCGGGTTGCCCGCCCAGGAACGGCGAGACGTTGTGCCGCCCGTTGTAGCGGCATTTGGAGGTGTCGTTGAGGTCCGCGCCCGTCGGCGTGCTGGTGTTGCAGTAGATGACCTCCTGAAACTGGTTCACGAGGTTGTCGCTGCCCCCGCCCAGGAACGCGTCCCTGGAGGCGTTGTTCGGCGCCTGGTTGCCCAGGCTCACCCCGGCCGAGTCCACCGCCGGCGCGTAGGTAATGTCCGGGTTGTACCAGATCTGGTTGAAGCGCGTCGCGTAAAACGGCGCTTCGCCATAGGTCGGAATAGCGCTCGTGGAATTCTCCAGGACGTTCGCGTTGGTGTCGTCGTTTCCGCACGGCGTTCCGGACGGCAAGGTGATGCTGCTCGCGCCGAAGCCGGAGTTTTGGCGCCCCCCCGGCCCATTGCCGCAGGACGTCGAGTTGCAGCGTTTGCAATTGAGGAAGTACTCGCCGCGGCTGGTGCGCTGGATCTGGTCGGGCATGTAGTTCCACTGCATGCTGCCCGAGTCGTCCAGGATGTACATGAGGTTCGGGAGCACCGAGGTCGAGGGCGAGTTCGCGAGCGGGACGTCCGCGAGGTCGGCGAGCTGAGCCGGCGCGCTCGCTGCGTACAGGAGACCGGCGAGACCGAAGGCCGAGGCGATCAACGCTCCCCGGAGGGAAGGACGCGCATTCATGGGGTTGCTCCTTGTCATGTCGGGTTCGGGCGCTAGATCTGCACCAGAACGCTCGATTGGGTGACGCTGAGAGTATTTCGCGGACCCTCGACGCGGGTCGTCACGCGGTAGTAAAGCTGGGGCGTGCCGACGAACTGCGGCGAGCCCACGGACATGCTGCCGCCGCCGGCCGCGGCGGTGAGCGGGAAGTAGAGGCCGCACTCGTTGGCCACGCCGGCGTTGGCGCCGTTGTAGGGCGTGTCGGGCTGCGTGCACATGCGGTGGACGATATAGCGCACCACGTTGCCCGCGGCATCGGGAGCGCCGCCGCTCAAAGCCACGGACTGTGTCCAGCTGGCGGCGTCGAACCAGTTGGGCTCGGGAAAGGGGCGGCTGGAGAAATAGCCCACGCCCGCGTTCGAGTTCTGAAGCGTAGCGCCTGCGGCGTTGGCGGCGAGCCACCTGACCGCTTCCTGGATGCCGCGGTCCGACGACTGGATCGCCGATTCCTTGAAGGCGACGTTGCCCGCGACCACCACGGCGGTGTCCACCGAGCGCATCAACGCGACCCCGGCCAGGGTCATCGCGACGAGCATGATCATCGCGATCAGGAGGACGACGCCGCCTTGCCGGCGCCGGGAGCGAGGTGCGGTGAGGAAATGTTTCATCGCGGTTTCCATGTTCAGGCGGGCAGCGGCAACCAGATCAGGTTGCGGATCGGCACGGTCACTTCGAATACCCGGTAGCGATAACACTTCCAGTCGGCCAGGGCGGAGACGTCCATGACCCCGGCCACAGGCCCCTTGGCGCGCCATACGGGCGGATTCTGGGTGGCGTTGCAGCCGAGCACCGGGTCGGGCTTTTCCGCCTGCATGCTGCGGGCCACAATCGCCAGGCGCATGGCAATGACCTTGGCCCATTCCGTGCCCGGGACGCCGGCCGGCATCGCGTCGGCCCATTGGTCCTGGCCAAGGGCGGCATTGACCAGGGCGACCGAGGTCGCGGCCGCACCCACGCTGCCGTCGCCGTTCTGGTCGTAACCGTACTGCGCCTGGATCTGCACGATGCCCTCGGCGATTTCCGCGGTGTCGCCGGGCACGAAGCCGTTCAGCGAGACCAGCCGGGAGTTGTTCACCGCATAAGTGACCGCCGTGGGCAGCGCGCCGATGTTGTAGACGCGCCCGCCGGTGTTGGTCGCCGGGTTCCACGAGGAATAGGCGATGTTGTTCGGCGCCGGAAGCCCTCCGGGCCGGTTGTAATCGGTCGGGCGGGTGACGCCCTGGCCGTCGGTGTAGTTGCCGCTGTTGCGAATCACGTTGTCCGAGTTCCCGGGTGTGCCCGGCACGCCGCTCACCTGCGCCAGCGAGCACGGTTTCCCGGCCTCCGCGGCGATCACGAGGTCGCCTTCCTTGAAGCCGAAGCGGTTGTCGACCTTGTAGAGCGCCGCCGGGCTCGGCATTGACTGCGTGAGCTTCGCCGGGGCCATGAAGAGATCCGAGTTGCCGTACAGGAAGGTGATCCGGTCGGGCGCACCCCCCGCGCCATTCGTGATGACCACCGGAGCGAGTACCAGCTGGAAGGGCGATGCGGACGGCTCGTACCAGGCGTTGATCTGGCAGCCCAGCAGCGGCAGGTAGTTCATGCCGTAACCCGCCATGCGCGCGTCGCGCTCGATCTGGAACAGCGAATAGACGCCGTTCTGCTGGGCGTCGCCGGCGCCGGTGGTGGTGCGCTTCTGGGCCTCCGACACGGCGAAGACCTGGAACATCACGACCATCGCGACCAGCCCGACCACCATGCCCACCATCAGCTCGACGATCGTGAAGCCGCCTTCTCGGCGGAGATGCGAACGACCATTCATGGCAAACCTCGTTCTGGGATCAGGGATCACTGATGTATCCGATGGCCATAAAATTGCTCGTGGTTACCGCATCCGGCGCGCGCCAGAAGATCGTGACCGCGATCTCGCGGGCCGCCACGCCGGGCACCACGCTCACCGTGATCCTCGGCTCGTAGGTGTCGGACGCCGGCATCAGCGCCTTCACCTTCGCGACCCAATCGGCGACCGCGCCGCCGCCGCCGCCACCGGAGTACACGTAGCTGTTCACGTTGCTCAGGTTCGTGCCGCGGTCGACCCACGCCTGCGAAATGATCTCGTTGGCGAGAAACGCCGCCTCCGTCCGGTAACGCGCGTTGGAGACGTTGCTGGTGGAAACCGCCTGCATGGCCACGAGCGCCAGCACTCCCAGCGAAAAGATCAGGATTCCGATCATGGCCTCGAGCAGCATCACGCCGCCCTGGCCCGAGCGTGGAGTATTCATGGTCGGTCGCCTCGGCATGGTCAGCAGGATCGCGGATCGCCGGCGGGCGCCTGCGGGTCGCAAAGGCGAATCCCGCCGCCCACCGGGATGACGATGCGCATCTCGCGGCTGTCCGCGGGAAGCATCGTGGGATTGTCGATGTCGATCTGCATGATCGAGGGCGAGCCGTCCGCGTTGCCCTCGACGCGCCCCAGAGCGCTGAAGGTGATCGTCGTCGATCCCCCCGGCGTCATCGTGAACGCGGCGTTCTGCGAGCCCTCCTCGTGGGACCGGCTCTGCAGTGGCGTTCCATCGGGATCGGATTTCGGGTTGACGGCCCAGCCCGTCCCGGTGACGACTCGAAGCTGCACCGCCGCGTTGCGGCGTATGGCCTCGGTCTTGGCGGTCTGCAGCCCGTTGAGCATCGCCTCCGCCGCAGTCCGGATCTGCACGTTCTGGATCCAGACACGGAAGTTCGGGACGGCAATCATGATGAGGATGCCGAGCACGACCAGCGAGATCATGATCTCGACCAGCGTGATGCC
>JBKJYC010000464.1:0-3728 GCA_046715885.1 Usitatibacter sp. | reverse complement strand
ACCGCGACCGCGGAGTTGAGCAGGCCGCCCGGATTCAGGCGCAGGTCGAGGACCAGGCCCTTCATCTCGCCGCCCGACTGCTTGTAGAGATCGTTGATCGCCGCCACCAGGTTCTCGCCGGTGTGCTCCTGGAACTGGGTGACGCGAACCAGGCCGAAACCCGGCTCGAGCATGCGCGCCTTCACGCTCTTCACGCGGATTACGTCGCGGCGGAGCGTGAACTCCAGCGGCTGCGCCTCGTCCTTGCGCAGGATCGTGAGCTTCACTTCGGAGTTGGGCTTGCCGCGCATCTTCTTCACGGCATCGGAGAGCGTCACGCCCTTCAGCGACGTCTCGTCCAGCTTGATGATCAGGTCGCCCGCCTTGATGCCGGCGCGATACGCCGGCGTGTCCTCGATCGGCGCCACGACTTTCACGAAGCCATCCTCGGTGCCGACCTCGATGCCGAGGCCGCCGAACTCGCCTTGCGTGCCCACCTGCAGGTCGCGATACGCTTCCTGGTCCAGGAAGGCGGAATGGGGATCGAGGCCGGTCAACATCCCGTTGATCGCCTCCTTCAGCAGCTTCTTGTCTTCGACGGGCTCCACGTAGTCGCTCTTGATGCGGCCGAATACTTCACTGAAGAGGCGAAGGTCGTCTACCGGGAGAGACATCGTGGTCATCTGTCGATCTGCAACCGCGGAGAAGTGCAGGCTCGCAGCGACGCCCAAAGCGGCGCCCAGCGCTACGAGACCGGCCTGCTGGAACTTGCTTGCCATCGTTGTCTTCCTTTTGCCCGCGGGGGGCAGTTGTTGCTGGAGAGATATACGCTTGGCCACGTCCGCGGATGCGCTAGGGCGCTACCCATTGCAGCGGATCAAATGCCCGCCCGTCGTGTCTCAGCTCAAAGTATAGACCGGATTCCCCGGTGGTACCCCCGCTTTGCCCTACATGTGAAATCGGATCCCCACTACGCACGGAATCGCCCAATTGGCGCAGCAAGCCCTCGTTGTAGGCATACAGGCTCATATATCGGCCTCCGTGGTCCAGGATCAAGAGATTTCCGAACCCGCGCAGCCAATCGGCATAGACCACCCTACCGTCGGCCACCGCGCGCACCGTCTCCCCGGTATCGGCCCTGATGAAAAGGCCCTTCCACGTGGCCCCGCCCTCTTCCCGGGGCCTGCCGAAGCGATTCACCAATTCTCCGCGCACCGGGAGCTTCAGGCGGCCCTTCAATGTGGCAAAAGATTTCGCGGTTAACGACGCGTCCGCGACTTGGTCGATGGTCCGCCCCTTCTTGGTGCCTTCCCGGGGCTTTGCCGCGAGAGCGCGGGCGAGCTCCTCGACCAGTTTTGCGAGCCGTGCCTCGTCGCGCTTGAGGCGCCCGATCTCGCGCCGCCCCTTGGCGACGTCGCCCGCGTGTCGCCTGACCGTGGCGGCGCGCGCCGTCCGCTCGCTCTCCAGCTTGCGCGCCTCGCGCACCTGTTCGGACTGGTTGGCGGCGAGGGCTTCGCGCCGTGCGAGCGCCTCGCCCTGCAGCTCGGCGAGCGTCTGCGCGCCGACGCGCAGCTCCGTGATGAGCCCGGCGCGCGCGCGTTGCACGTAGCCGAGATAGGCGAGATGGCGCGCGACCTGGGCGGCGTCGCGCCCCTCGAGCACGATGCGCAGCCGGTCCGGCGCGCCCTGAAGATATTGCAAACGCAATAGTCGTCCGGCGAGCACTTCCTGCTCCGCGATCGCGGCTCTCGCGTCGCGCTCGCGCCGGGCAATCCCGTCGAGCTCACCCTGTATGGATTTCGCCTGCTGCGCCAGGGAGAAGAGCGCCCGATGCGCCTCGCTCACCGCCTTCTCCGACTCGCGCAGCTGGTCCGCCGCTTCGCTGCGCGTGGATTCGGCCGAGGCAAGGTCGCGCTGCATCTTGTCGATCCGTCCGCGCAGCTCCTCCAGCTCCGCCCGGCTGGCCGCGGGTTTCGGCTCCGGCTTGGCGCCGCCGGCGGGAAGCGCCAGTGCGAACGCGAGGATCGCGAGGCCCGCGCGACACCGCGCGATCGCCGGCACGATAGAGCGCTTTGCCCTGGTTGGCGACGGCAGCGGCGGCGCGCGCGATCTCTTCCGCGTCGCCGAGGTAGTAGCTGCGCAGCGCCTTCATGTCATCGTCCAGCTCGTAGACCAGCGGGCGGGCCGTGGGGATGTTGAGCCCGATGATCTTGTCGTCGGCGATGTGGTCGAGGTGCTTGACCAGCGCGCGCAGGCTGTTTCCGTGCGCGGCGACCAGCACCCGCTGCCCCGCGACCACCGCCGGGACGATGCGCTCGTTCCAGTACGGGAGCACGCGCTCCACCGTGTCCTTGAGGCATTCGCCGAGGGGAATCTGCGCGCGCCGGAGGCCGGCGTAGCGGCGGTCCTGTGCGGGGTTGTTCGGGTCGGCGGGCTCCATCTCCGGCGGGCAGATGTCATAGCTGCGGCGCCACACCAGGACCTGCCGATCGCCGAACTTCTTCGCGGTCTCGGCCTTGTTGAGCCCGGTGAGCGCGCCATAGTGGCGCTCGTTCAAGCGCCAGTGCTTCTCCTCCGGGATCCAGAGTCGGTCCATCTCCGCCAGGCCGAGGTGCAAAGTGCGGATCGCGCGCTTCAGCACCGAGGTGAAAGCGACGTCGAAATCGTAGCCCTCCGCCTTGAGCAGCCGACCCGCGGCCTTCGCCTCTTCCACGCCCGCGGGCGAGAGGTCCACGTCCGCCCAGCCGGTGAAGCGGTTCTCCTTGTTCCAGACGCTCTCGCCATGGCGGAGCAGGACGATCTTCTTCATGAGGCCCATCGAGGCGGGTGCGGTTGGCGCGATGGTAGCAAACGCGCCCAAGTACGATCGCTGTTTTTCGCGCTGGATCGCAGGGTTGGCGGCGCTGGCGGTCGCGGCGCGCACGCGCAACTTCCTGGCCACCATATCCGCGGGAATGGCCACCCTATGGCTGCTCCAATGGACGCTGCGATGAGGTAAAATCCCGGTCTTCCCGTTGGCCGTTTTTTTTCCGTTTTCCCGGACGATCCCCTTGGGCGACTTCCTCATCAGCAACCTGGCGCTCGTCGCGCTGTTCCTTGCGAGCGGCGTGATGCTCGTCTGGCCGGAGCTCTCGAAGCTCGCCGGCGGCAGCACGGCCGCGCTCGGCACGCTCGAAGCGACGCGCCTCATGAACCAGCCCCAGACCCTGGTGCTCGACATCCGCGACGGCAAGGATTTCGCCGCCGGACATCTGCCGCGCGCGCGCCACATCCCGATGGGCGAGCTCGAGAAGCGCAGCGGCGAGATCCAGAAGTTCAGGGACAAGCCGGTGCTCGTGACCTGCCGCAACGGCAACCGCTCTGCCGGCGCCGCGCGCGAGTTGAAGAAGCTCGGCTTCAGCAACGTGTTCCAGCTGAAGGGCGGCCTGCAGGCGTGGGAGCAGGCGAGCCTGCCGGTGGAGCGCTGAGATGGCGAAGGTCGTGATGTACGCCACCGGTGTGTGCCCGTACTGCCTGATGGCCGAACGGCTGCTGCGCGCCAAGGGCGTAGCCGAGATCGAGAAGATCCGCGTGGACCTCGAGCCCGAGCGCCGCCAGGAAATGATGCAGCGCACCGGCCGGCGCACCGTCCCGCAAATCTACGTGGGCGAGCGCCACATCGGCGGCTACGACGACCTGTCGGCCCTCGACCGCGCCGGCGGCCTCGACCCGCTCCTTTCGGCACCCTGATTCGCGCGGCGCGCACCCGC
>JBKJYC010000463.1:0-2860 GCA_046715885.1 Usitatibacter sp. | reverse complement strand
CGCGACCGTCACGTGCGAGCGCTGGTTGTGCGCGCCGCGCTCCGAGATCTTCTTCGAGCACGGGCACAGGCTCTGCACCGGCACCAGGACCTTGAGGGTGAAGGACTCCTCGCCGTCGCGGATTTCGCCCACGAACGTCACCTCGTAGTCCATGAGGCTCTGGACTCCGGAGACGGGCGCCTTCTTGTTCACGAAGTACGGGAACGTCATCTCGACGTGGCCGCTCTCGGCCTCGAGCTTCTTCACCATCTCGCGCAGCATCACGCGAAACGTGTCGGGCGAGATCTCGCGCTCGTGCGCGTTCAGGATCTCCACGAAGCGCGACATGTGCGTGCCCTTGAACTGGTGCGGCAGGCCCACGTACATGTTGAACCAGGCGACGGTGTGCTGGACGCCGCCGGCGCGCTCCATCACTTTCACCGGGTGGCGGATGGCCTTGATGCCGACGCGGTCGATGGCCAGCCGCCGCGTATCGGGCGTGGACTGGACGTCGGGGATCGGGAGCTTCGCGTCGCGGGGGTTCATGGCAGGGAAGGGGAGGTTGGAAGGAAATTATAGGGGCCCCTATAAAGTTGAGCAAATCAGTCGGGCATGGGGCCGCCGGCGGTCACGGCAGGCGCCCGGCCGCCACCATCCGGGCGGCGAGGACGTTGATGGGCACCCAGGCCACGATGTCGTCGAAAGCACCGCCCGGTCCCGCGGCGGGCCCGTGCGCGACGAAGACCGCATCGCCATCGAGGTTGCGGGCCGAATCGCCGCCCGGGGTCGGCGTGGCGATGCCATCCGGGCCGAGCGAGATCAGCACGAAAGCCGCGCGCCGCGTGAGCTGGTTCGCTGCGGGGCCGCACGACGTGGCGCCGGACAGCGCTCCCGAAGCGCAGATGAAGAGGAAATAGCCCGCCGCTCCGAGGCCGGGCAGCGTGGCTGCCTGCATGCCATTGGCGCGCGTCAGTGGATCGGACACGCCGTTCACCGCAGGACCCGCGCCGAATACCCCGTAGCGAATGCGGTTGGATTTCGTCCCCCAGGCGTCGCGCAAGTAGCCCTCATCGTCGAGCGGTCCCAGGCCCAGGGTGGCGGCGGGAAGGAAGCCACCGTGGAAATCGGCGCAGCGGCCGTTGGCGGCATCGCCACCGACTGCGAAGCTTTCCTCGCCGCGGCTGGCGGCGCTCGCCGGACAGGGCAGGCGGGCGTTCGCGGCGGCGAACCCCAGCAGCGCCTCGCGTGCCTCCTCGAGAAGCCTGCGCGTCTCCTCGTGCCGGCGCGCCTGCACTTGCGCCGCGTACGGGATCGAGAGCCCGGCGAGGAGGATCGCGACGATCATCAGGACCATCAGCAGTTCCACCAGGGTGAAGCCCGCGCGGCGTCCTTTCATGGCGTCACCACGGCCACGTCATTGCGGGCGGAGCTGCGTGGCGCGACCACGACGCGATCGCAGCCGCCCCCTGCGCACGCGGGCCGCCCCGGCTCGGGGGCGCACTGGGGCGCGGGCGGATTCGCGTTGAGGCTCGCCAGCTCACGGTGCGGACCTTCCAGCCACTGCGCGGCATCGAGCTCGCCGGCTCCCTCGCGCGCCTGCGAGGCGAGCGGCGCGCCCGCCACGAGGATCGCGAAGTCGCGCCTTGCGCCCACCGGCAGGAGCGCGCCATCGACCGGCTGGACGTCGAGCGCATAGAAGACGTGGAGGCGCCAAGCGCGCCACCAGCCCGGAATCTCGCGCGACGCGAGCGCGCACGCCTCGAGCACCGCCGAAGGCACGCGCCCGAAGCGTGCTCCCGCTTCGCCCGCCCAGGCGAGTGGCGCCTCGGGATCGGATTGGCGGCACACGGGAGCGGGCCATGCCGGTCGGCCGCCCGTTCCCCGGAGCGCGGCGTGCAGACGCACGCAATGCGCGACTTCGTGCGCCACCCGATGCATGACGCGCGGCATCAGGTCCTCGTAGGCGACCACGGCCACGCGATCGTTCACCGCGCCCGAGCCGTCGGCAAGGCGCACGGGACCGCGGATGAAGCCATTGGCATTCCCGGCGCGGCCCGCGGAGTCGTTGCGGTCGACGAAGTCGGCGTTGTCCTCGCCTTCGAATGCCACGCCGGGCGCCTTGTCGAGGTAGTTGGCGGGATCCCTCCGAGCCGACGGCGTATCGCGCGCCTGCAGGCGCTGCACGGTTCCCGCGACATCCTCACGGCGCTCGAGCGCCGGTCCGGGCGCGATCACCACGGCGGCGGCGCCCGAGGAGCCTGAACGTCCAGGCTCGTCGATGCGGCCATCGTGCACGACGATTCCCGAGCTGTCGCGCAGAGTGATCGTCCCCAGCGCCGCATCGGGTCCCATGTCCACGCATGCCGCGCTCTGGGCGCAGTTGAGCAGGCCCTTGTGCTTGCTGGAGACCGCATACCAGAGCGGCTCGCCGTAGCCGTCGCGCAGCTCGGGTACGCCGAGCGTCTTCCACGGCAGGCGCCCGAGCCGCTGCGCCTGTCCCGTGTGGCCGCTCTGCGAACCGCACGTCGGCTCCGCCCAGCCATCGTCGTCGAGGTCCGGGCAAGGCAGGTAGCCCGGGCCGACGATGGCGTCGATCGGACGCCCCGTCGCGTAGGCGATGAGCGCCTCGCGCGCGGCGGCCAGGGCGCGATCGCTCAAGCCTTCACGGCCCAGCCGGGCCGCCTGGCCCGCGAGTCCCGATGCGAAGGCCGCCACAAGCCCCAGCGACACGATGCCCGCGAGGACCAGGAGAATCGTTCCCCTTTCGCGCGCCGCTTTCCGCATGCGCACAGGTTAGGCAGGGGCCTGGGTGAAGTCGCGCGGAAATTCCGCGCGCTACGCTTGTGATTCCGCGCCTACTTCGCCGGGCGCCGGGGTTCCG
>JBKJYC010000462.1:0-3580 GCA_046715885.1 Usitatibacter sp. | reverse complement strand
GCTCAGAGCCTCGGTCTCCAGAAGATCCGAATACGCCTCAAGGCGTTCGACTACAAGCTCATCGACCAGTCGGCGCAGGAGATCTTGGAGACGGCCAAGCGCACCGGCGCGGTGGTCAAGGGTCCCGTGCCAATGCCCACCCGCATCGAGCGCTTCGACATCCTGCGCTCGCCGCACAAGAACAAGACCTCGCGCGACCAGTTCGAGATCCGTACGCACCTGCGCCTGATCGACATCGTCGATCCGACGGACAAGACGGTCGATGCGCTCACCAAGCTGGACCTGCCCGCGGGCGTGGATGTGAAGATCAAGTAGCGCCCGCGCGGGGTAGAACCCCGCCGCGGTATTTTTGGACCTGCCGGCCAATTGCAGCTGGCGCCCCAGGGAGAGATCCCGGGGTCTACTAGAAGATGGAAAGGAAAGAAGATGAGTCTCGGTCTACTCGGCCGGAAGGTCGGCATGATGCGCATCTTCAACGAGGACGGCAGCTCGGTCCCCGTGACGGTGCTTGATTGTGCCGGCAACCGCATCACCCGCATCAAGACATCCGATTCGGACGGTTACTCGGCGATCCAGGTCGCCTTCGGCAAGCGCCGCGCCTCGCGCGTGACCAAGCCGATGGCGGGCCATTTCGCGAAGGCGGGCGTCGAGGCTGGCAACGTGCTGCGCGAGTTCCGCGTGGACGCGAACGCGGTCGCCGAGCTGAAGGTCGGAGGCGAGCTCAAGGTGGACATGTTCCAGGTCGGCCAGAAGGTCGACGTCTCGGGCACGACCATCGGCAAGGGCTTCTCGGGCGTGATCAAGCGCCACCACTTCTCGTCGAACCGCGCCTCGCACGGCAACTCGCTGTCCCACAACAGTGCCGGCTCCATCGGCATGGCGCAGGATCCGGGCCGTGTTTTCCCCGGCAAGCGCATGGCGGGCCACCTGGGCGACGTGAGCCGCACGATCCAGCTGTTGGAAGTCGTGCGCGTCGACGCCGAGCGGTCGCTGATCATGATCAAGGGCTCCGTCCCCGGCGCCAAGAACGGCAGCGTGATCCTCCGTCCGAGCGTGAAGGCCAAGACGCCGAAGGGGGGTAAGAAATAATGGACCCGACGCAAGTGATCGAACTCAAGGTCATCAACGACAAGGGCGAGGCGCAGGCCTCGGTGGCCGGCTCGGAAACCCTCTTCGGCCGCACGTACAACGAAGCGCTGGTTCACCAGGTGGTCATCGCCTACCAAGCCAACGCGCGCCTGGGCACTCGCAAGCAGAAGACCCGCGCCGAAGTCCGCCACTCGACCAAGAAGCCGTGGCGTCAGAAGGGCACGGGCCGTGCGCGTGCGGGCATGACGTCCTCGCCTCTTTGGCGCGGCGGCGGCCGGACATTCCCGAACTCGCCCGACGAGAATTTTTCTCAGAAGGTGAATCGGAAGATGTACCGCGCCGGCATGGCCTCCATCCTCTCGCAGCTGGTGCGCGAGGAGCGCCTCGCAGTGGTCGACGCCTTCACGGTCGACCAGCCCAAGACCAAGATGTTGCTGCAGAAGCTGAGGAACATGAAGCTGGACGACGTGCTGATCATTACCGACAGCCTCGACGACAACCTCTACCTGTCCTCCCGCAACCTGACCAACGTGCGGGTGCTCGAGGCGCGCAACGCCGATCCGGTGAGCCTGGTCCGCGCGACCCAGGTCCTGATCACCCGCGGCGCCGTGAAGCATCTCGAGGAGGCGCTGGCATGAACCAGGAACGACTGATGAAGGTGATCCTTGCCCCGGTGATCTCCGAGAAGGCCACGCTCGTGGGCGAGACCCACAAGCAGGTGGTTTTCGAGGTGCTGCCCGACGCGACCAAGGCCGAGATCAAGGCCGCGGTGGAGCTGCTCTTCAAGGAGCAGAAGGTGGAAGTCTCCGCCGTGAACGTCGTCAACGTACGCGGGAAGGAAAAGCGCCACGGCCGCTTCGTCGGCAAGCGCAAGGCCATCAAGAAGGCCTACGTGAGCCTCAAGGGCGACGGCGACATCAACTTCGTGGAAGGAGTGGCCTAGACATGGCTCTCGTCAAAACCAAGCCGACCTCGGCCGGGCGCCGTTCGATGGTGAAGGTCGTGAACAACGACCTCCACAAGGGCAAGCCATACGCGCCCCTGCTGGAAAGCCAGTCGAGGCACGCGGGCCGCAACTCGCACGGCAATATCACGACCCGCCACCAGGGCGGCGGGCACAAGCAGCACTACCGCATCGTGGACTTCCGGCGCGACAAGGACGGGATCCCGGCCAAGGTCGAACGCATCGAGTACGACCCGAACCGCAGCGCCAACATCCTGCTCGTCTGCTACGCGGACGGCGAGCGGCGCTACGTGATCGCGCCGAAAGGCGTGGCCGTGGGCGCGAAGATCGAAAGCGGTCCCGAGGCGCCGATCAAGGAAGGCAATACGCTACCGCTGCGCAACATCCCCGTCGGCACGATCGTGCACTGCATCGAGATGATGCCGGGCAAGGGCGCGCAGATCGCGCGCTCGGCGGGTGCGTCGGTTCAGTTGCTGGCACGTGAAGGCGAGTACGCGCAGCTGCGTCTTCGCTCCGGCGAGATCCGCCGCGTGCACGTCAACTGCCGCGCCACGATCGGCGAGGTGGGCAACTCGGAGCACAACTTGCGCGTCATCGGCAAGGCCGGAGCCAACCGCTGGCGGGGCATCCGCCCGACCGTGCGCGGCGAGACGATGAATCCGGTCGACCATCCGCTGGGCGGCCGCACGCGCGGCAACCGGCACCCCGTGTCACCCTGGGGCCAGCCGGCCAAGGGCAAGAAGACCCGGACCAACAAGCGCACGCAGGTGATGATCGTGCGCAGCCGCCACAAGAAGGCGTAAGGACCAGACATGGCACGCTCAATCAAGAAGGGCCCGTTCGTCGACGGGCATCTCATGAAAAAAGTCGAGGCCGCCCAGGCCGCGAAGGACAAGCGCCCGATCAAGACCTGGTCGCGCCGCTCCACTGTCCTTCCGGACTTCGTGGGCCTGACCATCGCAGTCCACAACGGCAAGCAGCACATCCCGGTGTACGTGACCGAGAACATGGTCGGGCACAAGCTCGGCGAGTTCGCGCTGACGCGCACCTTCAAGGGCCACTCGGCCGACAAGAAGGTCGCAGCGCCCGCGGGCGGCGGCACGCCGGCCCCGGCTGCGGCGAAGAAGTAAGGAGAGACCGCGATGAACGTGCAAGCAAAACTCTACGGCGTGCGCCTCTCGGCCCAGAAGGGCCGCCTGGTGGCAGACCTCGTGCGCGGCCAGCCGGTCGGCAACGCGCTCAACATCCTCGCCTTCACCCCGAAGAAGGGCGCGAAGATCATCAAGAAGGTGCTGGAGAGCGCGATCGCGAACGCCGAGCACAACAACGGCGCGGACATCGACGAGCTGAAGATCACCACGATCTGCGTCGAGAAGGGTCCGGTGCTCAAGCGCTTCCAGGCGCGCGCCAAGGGCCGCGGCAACCGAATCGTGAAACCCACGTGCCACGTGTTCGTCACGGTCGGCGACGGGAAAAAGGACTAGCCATGGGACAGAAGATCAATCCGGTCGGCTTCCGCCTGTCGGT
>JBKJYC010000461.1:0-3175 GCA_046715885.1 Usitatibacter sp. | reverse complement strand
GGTCGGGGCCCGCCTTGAAGGGGGAGAGCCGGAGGGAGCCCTGCGCCAATGCGAGGCTTTGATTCCCGCCTTTCTCGAGGTGTTCGGCGAGACGCATCGCGAAACGCTCGGTCTGCGCCGCCGGGTGATGGGGATCCTGATTCGGCTTGCCCGGTATCCGGAAGCGGGGGCGCTGGCGCGCGCCCTGGCGGACCGATACGAGCACGCCCTCGGGCCCGATCACCTGGAGACGTTGATCGCGCGCCTGAATTTGGGGATCACGGAGTTGGCACTCGGCCGGGTCGAAAGCGCCATGGGGCATCTTGTCCATGCCAGGAACCGGCTCGCCGCCACGCAGGGCAAGGACTCGTCCAGCCTTTTGCGCGCCAAGGAGACCCTCGGCTTCGCTCTGCTTCGCGCACGGCGGCCGCAAGAGGCTCTTGAGATCTTCGAGCGCGAGCTCGACGCAACGGCCCTGCCGCCTCGTGGCGAGGGGCCTGTTTCCATCGTGAGGCTTGCCCGCTTCAGCGCCGCCGCCCAGTCGCGGTTCGCTCTGGGATCGCAAGACCTCGCTGTTGAGCAGCAGAAAGACGTCATCGAGCGCAAGCGCGAGCAGCTCGGCGCCGAACATTTCGAGACGCTGGAGTCGATGGTACTGCTCGCGCGCTTCCACGAGAGCCGTGGGGATGCGGCGGCGGCGATCGTGGTGCTCGAGGATGTGCTGGCCGCGACGGAACGCGATGTGGCCCTCGGCATCGCCACGGACGATGCCCGGCTATCGCGTCTCGCAGCGCGGGCGGGCGACAACTACCACGGGACAGGCTACGCGACGCTGGCGCGGATGCTTGCAGCAACGGATCCGAGACGCGGCCTGGAGGTCGCGGAGCTCGCCAAGGCCCGTACTCTCACCGATGCGCTCGGCGCGAGCGTGCAGGAAGCACGGATGCCGCGCGAGCGGCAGGCGGAGCTCAGAGTGCTGCGGGCGCAACTCGCACGCGCCGAGGAGCGCCTCTACCAGGCGGCGCCGGCTTCCGCGGTGCAGCTCGAGCAGCTCGGCGAACGCGCGCGGCTGAAGGCGGCCATCGCGTCGAAGCTCCCGCCAAGGACTTCGCAGTCTGGGGCGGCGCTGCACGCAATCGCCGAAGGCGCGGTCTTCGTCAGCTACCTGATGGCGGGAGACCGGATGGTGGCCTTTGTCGCCCGGCGCAACGGCCCGGTGCGGGCCTTCCCCTTAGGCGAGGTCAAAGGCCTCGCCCAGACGGTCGACGCATGGCGTCGAATGCAGGCGAGCGCCGATCCTCCCTCGGAACGCATCTGGAAGGTCGCCCCGGGGCACTACGCGTTCTCGATTTCGCGGCCGGCCGCCGACTCGACGCGCGTCCGTTCCGTGACCGAGATTACGGAGGCCTTGTCGCGCTCGCTCGTGACGCCGCTGGAGACCGCGTTGGCAGACGCGCGGCAGATCATCGTTTCTCCCGACGGGCCGCTCGCCTTCCTGCCGTACGACGCACTGCATTTGAAAGGCCGCCCGATGGTTCAGTCGGCGACGGTGAGCTACGCGCCGTCGCTCGCGGCCCTGAGTTTCCTTACCGCCCGAGTAACTGCGCCGACGGGGCAGCGTGGGCGCAAGGATTTCCTGGGCATCGGAATCGCTTCGCACGGTCCGACCGCCCTCGGCGGCGCCGGCTGGAGGCCGCTGCCGGGCGCCGAGCTCGAAGTCCGCGAACTGGCTGCGGCGTTCGGGACGGATCGGTCGCAGGTGCTGATGGGAGCCGCCGCCACGGAAGCTGCACTTTCGAGGCTTGATGCGTCAGGAGACCTGATGCGCTTCCGGTACGTTCACGTCGCGACCCACGCCTTCTTGTCCGGTCGCGACCCCCGCTTGTCGGCGGTGGTTCTCGCTCCGGACGCGCCCAATGGATCGGACGGCCTCGTCAGCGCGGCCCGATGGTCGACATTCCGCTTCCGGTCCGACCTAATCGTGCTCTCGGCCTGCGAGACGGGCTTGGGGGAGGTGCGCACGGCCGAGGGCGTGATAGGCCTGCCCTACGCGATGATGGCTTCGGGGTCCCGCGCCGCCCTCTTATCCGTGTGGCGGGTGGCCGACGAGGGCGCGCGGCAGTTCATGGACCGCTTCTATTCCCGCCTTCGGAAGGGCGAGAGCCCGGCCGCCGCCCTCCGCGAAACCAAACTGGAATTCGCCCGTTCCAAGGGCCCCTGGTCGGCGGCCAGGCACTGGGCACCGTATGTTTTATACGGCGCCTCGTAGGAGGCGGTTAGCCGTTTCCGTCCCTGGGATCCTCTTCGATCCCGCTATTGGCGAGGCCCCCTCCAACCGTTTCCATATCACTGTCGGACAAGATCACGACTTCACTCGCCTCGTTTGTCGAGTCGATCACGAGGCTTCGTTCCGCTGTCTTATTCATTCGATCTCCTTGAAGGATTGATTTCAAGGGTAGCAAGCCACGCATGACGTGGCCCCACATGGTATTTGGCCAAGTGGATCGCTTCCTCACCTACTCGGGTAGGGATGAGAAGGCCCGTCTATGCGCGGTCTCGGCCCGGGGTTTTAGGTCATTTCGGCCTACGCCGATCGCGCCACAACTTCACAGTCGGGCGTGCGAAAATGCGTTCATGTGTTGAATCGTCGCAGCCATCGCCAGTCGCAACGTGGTCCCCATCCTCACGGAGGGGCTGAAGCGGCTCGAGTACAGGGGTTATGACTCGGCCGGAATAGCCGTGCTCAACGGCGGCATCAAGCGCGTGCGCCGGGTTGGCCGCGTCTCCGAGATGGAGAACGCGGTGCGGGCGGAGAACCTGCAGGGCATCCTCGGGATCGCCCACACGCGCTGGGCCACCCACGGCGGCGTCACCGAGCCCAACGCCCACCCACACGTCTCGATGAACGAGATCGCGGTGGTGCACAACGGCATCATCGAGAACCACGAGGAACAGCGGGCGCGCCTTGCGAAACTGGGCTACCAGTTCGACTCCCAGACCGATACCGAGGTCATCGCGCACCTGGTCCACCACTACTTCAAGCAGGGCGGCGACCTCTTCAAGGCCACCCAGCTGGCAGCCGCGGACCTGCACGGCGCGTACGCGATCGGCGTGGTAGCGCTCGATGACCCCGACACCATCACCGGGGCGCGCGAAGGCTGCCCGCTCGTGGTCGGCATCGGCAAGGGCGAGAACT
>JBKJYC010000460.1:0-9427 GCA_046715885.1 Usitatibacter sp. | reverse complement strand
CGCAGCCACGGCGCCACGAGCCCGGCGGTCGGGGAAGGTCCATGCCTTCGAGCGTGCCGACGAGACCGAAAGTGACCGGGGTTTCGGCGAGGCTGTTTGAACGTGCAGGGAAACAAGGCGGGCTCATCGCCTTGTTTTGCTGGAGGCCGTGAGTTCCGCAGCCGCCGGTCATTTTCGGTTCCGGAGGGGACCGCGAGTGTCAACGACGCGGAATGGCGAGCAGGCTGGACCTTCCTCGACCGCCGGGCTCGTGACCTTCCTCCACCGCCGTGCTCGTGAGTTGTTGCCGAGAACGACAAAAAAAAGCCCGGCAAGGCCGGGCTCCATTCTTCTTGTTGGCACTCCCTATTTCAGCTTGGTTTCCTTGTAGAGCACGTGCTTGCGGGCGACGGGATCGAATTTCTTGATCTCCATCTTGTCGGGCATCGTTCGCTTGTTCTTGGTCGTGGTGTAGAAGTGGCCGGTGCCGGCGGACGACTCGAGCTTGATCTTTTCACGCATGGTTCAGTCCTCAGATGGCCACGCCGCGCCCGCGCATTTCAGCGAGGATGACGTCGAGGCCCTTCTTGTCGATGAGGCGCAGGCCCGCGTTGGACAGGCGCATCTTGACCCAGCGGTTCTCGCTCTCGACCCAGAACTTGCGGTACTGCAGGTTCGGCAGATAGCGGCGCTTGGTCCTGTTGTTGGCGTGTGACACGTGGTTGCCCACGATGGGGGCTTTGCCCGTGACTTGGCAGACGCGTGCCATTTAAACCTCCGTCAATGCATATAATTGGTTCGGTCTTCCATTATAGCCCGCCAACATGACTGCTTTCAAGCTGATTCTATTGGGTTTTTTGGCCCTCCTGGGTGCGGCGGCGCCCGCTGGCGCCACGGTCACGGTGGTCGAGTACTACGATTCCGTCACCCGCCGCTTCTTCATGACGGCGGACCCGCTGGAGCAGCAGACCCTGGACGCGCGGGGCTTGGAGTCGTCCCGGGCTCGGACCGGACTGCAGTTCGATGCCTGGCCGGCTGATGTGGAAACCTGCGAGACCCGGGCTTCCGGGCAGGTGGTCTGCGCGGGCTCGATCGTTCGCTTCAACTACGCGTCCTTCGACTGGTTCTTCTACAGCCCCAAGCCTAGCGAATGGGCCCAGCTCAATGCGCCGGGTTCGGGATTCATCGACAGAGGCGTCGCCTTCAAGGCCTTCCTGCCGGACGGACCCGGCGGCACCTGCACGCAGGGCCGTGTTCCGGTCTATCGGTCGTACCGGAACCAGAACCATCGATTCCCCGCGGATCTTGCGACGCATCGACGCATGGTCACGACGGGGTCGGAGGACGAGGGCGTGACCTTCTGCGCCGAGCGCGCGAGGATCAATCCGCTGTTCGAGGCGCCCTTCGTCGCCGAAGCACGCGGAGGCACCCGCACGGAGATTGAGTGCGCGTTGCTGGCGGTCACGGGGAGCTGCGTGGTGACCCGCAACCTGCAGCCCCCGCGCTTCTTTGACGGCGAATACCTGCCGGGAGAGGTTCCGCAGGTCTACATCGACAGGACCGGATTCAACGGCCGCTTCATCTTCACCCAGGGCGACGCGAGCTTGAGCGATCGCTCCTTCGGCACCTTCGTGCAGTTCGGCGGCCCGGGACAGGTCGGCTTGCACGTGAACACGGGAAACCGGAACACCCAGGGGCCTTCCGGGCTCGACGTCGCCTACAACCTGGAGCGCTTCACGGCGGTTGGCGCCGTGGACCGGCGATTGCTGCCCTTCCGGCGGACGTACGACGTGCCGGTCGAGCTCTCGATGCGCTTCCAGGTGCTCGTGAAGACGGTCGACCTCAGTGCGGGCAGCCACGCCGGCGGCAGGCTTCGCCTGGTGCTGCTGGACATGTCGGAGCGCAGGCTGGGCGTCTTGCCCGAGGAGGGGAGGCTGGATCTGGTGCTGCAGATCTACGGCGACCGAATCCCCGGACCGGACCGTGTGACTCGCGAATTCTCCACCCTCACCAGCCTGGGGTTCCCGGTCGTGACGACGAGCATCGAGAGGACCGCGTTCGGCCGCCTGCAGATCCCCGGGGCCTTCTACGAGACGCCGGGCGGGTTCCGCACCTCCATCCCCTGGGGTAACGGCGCGGCCTTCGACTACCGCATCGATCGCGCGGCGTTGCAGCGCATCGTGGATGCGGCTCGTGCGCTGGATCCCAACTACTCGCCCGACGTGACCCAGTACCAAGTGCTCGGATACCGCATCGAGAACGACGTGGAGGGTCCGGGTCGCCTCGGCCTCAACGTGATGGGCGTGACGCTGGAACTGCTGCGCCGCTAGATCAACCCGCGCTCGGCGAAGCTCAGGCACGCCCCCGGGGCCACGATGAAGTGGTCCAGCACCTTGATGTCCACCAGCGCCAGCGCCTCGGCGAGCGTGCGGGTGAGCGCCTGGTCCTGGAGGCTGGGCTCCGCCACGCCCGACGGGTGGTTGTGGGCCAGGATGATCGAGGCCGCATTGTGGGCGAGCGCGTGCTTGACCACCTCCCGCGGGTAAACGGAAGTCTGGGTGAGCGTGCCGCGGAAGAGCTCCTCCGCGGCGATCACGCGGTTCTGCGCGTCGAGGAACACACCGTAGAACGCCTCGTGCGCGAGGTCCTGCATGCGAAGCCGCAGGTAGCCGCGCACCGCGCCCGGGGACGCGAGGCTGTCGCGCGCCTGCATCTCCTCGCTGAGCGCGCGCCGCGCGAGCTCCATCACGGCGGCGAACTGCGCGTACTTGGCCGCGCCCACGCCCGGAGTCGCGCGGAACTCGCCCTCGGCCGCGGCAAGCAGCTTCGAGACGCGCCCGAAACGCGCCAGGAGGTCGCGCGCAACCTCCACCGCGTTCTTGCCACGCACTCCGGTACGCAGGAAGAGCGCCAGCAGCTCCGCGTCCGAGAGCGACGCCGCGCCCCGGGCCCGCAACCGCTCGCGCGGCCGCTCCGCCAGCGGCCAATCCGCAATCGACATGCCCCGCCTCCACATGGGTAAAATGCATTCATGAGCAACGACTTGAAGCGCCGGATCCTGCTCGGTGTGACCGGGGGCATTGCCGCATACAAGGCGGCCGAGCTCGCGCGTCTGCTGCAGAGGAATAACGTGGAGGTGCAGGTCGCGATGACCGAGGCAGGCACGAAATTCGTGACGCCGGCGACGTTCCAGGCGCTGACCGGCAAGCCCGTCGTCACCGATCCGTGGGATGCCGGTTTTCCCAACAACATGGCGCACATCGAGCTGTCGCGCGGCGCCGATGCGATCGTGATCGCGCCCGCCACCGCCAATTTCCTCGCCAAGCTGGCGCACGGCCAGGCCGACGATCTGCTCTCGATGGTTTGCGCGGCGCGCAATTGCCCCCTGCTCGTGGCCCCGGCGATGAACCGCGAGATGTGGGACAACGCGGCCAACCAACGCAACGTGGCCACGCTTCGCAACGACGGCATCATGGTGCTCGGGCCCGCCGCCGGCGACCAGGCCTGCGGCGAGACCGGCATGGGCCGCATGCTGGAGCCCGAGGAACTGGTCCAGGACATCCTGGCATTCCTGTCCCCGAAGCGCCTCGCGGGCCGCAAGGTGCTCGTCACGGCGGGCCCCACCTTCGAGGCCATCGACACCGTGCGCGGCATCACCAACCTCTCGTCCGGGAAGATGGGCTATGCGATCGCCGAGGCGGCGCGCGCGCTCGGCGCCGACGTGACGCTGGTGAGCGGCCCGACCTCGCTCACGCCACCCATGTCCACGCACTTCGTCTACGTGACCAGCGCCGCCGAGATGTCCAACGCGGTGAAGGCCCATGTGGCTGGCACGGACCTGTTCTTCAGCGTCGCCGCCGTGGCCGACTACACGCCGGTCCAGGCGTCCAACCGGAAGCTGAAGAAAAGCGGCGAGCCGCTGGAGCTGCGCCTCAAGCCGACGGAGGACATTCTCGCCTACGTGGCCGCCCTGCCCGCCGCGCCGTTCTGCGTGGGCTTCGCCGCGGAGAGCGAGAACCTCGCGGACTACGCGCAGGCCAAGCGCGCGAAGAAGAAGATCCCGATGATCGTCGCGAACCTCATCCAGCACACCGTGGGACGCGAAGACAACGAGGTCACGATCTACGATGACGCCGGCGCGCACTCCCTGCCGCGCGCGCCGAAGTCGCGCATCGCCCACGGCATCCTCGCGCACGCCGCGACGCTCTTCGAGGCGAAGCAGCCGCGCGCCACTATCACTCCGATCAAGCAGGCTTCGTAGGCGGGGATCTCAGAAACGCTGGCGGCGAACGTCCTTGGCCACCGTCTTTCCGTCGACGGTGATGCTCACGCTCGCTCGCTCGGTCGGCCGCTTTCATCACTGGACTTTGCTCAAGTCCCGCTGCTTTTGATGCGGCATTCAACGCGCAGCGCCACTGATAAAGTCTTGAACGGCACTGCGATAGCGCTCCCACGCGACTACCGCAATGCTGCTATGCCCCGCATCCGGAATCAGCACCATCGACTTGGGTTGCGGCGCTGCCGCATAGAGCCGTTCGCTCATTGAATAGGGAATGACAATGTCCGCCTTACCGTGAATGAACAACACGGGCATTTTGATCGAGCCAATTTTGGTCAGCGACTCGAACCGCTGAGTCAGTATCCAGTCCAGCGGTAACAACCCATAGCCGTGGACTTCCTTGGCCATATCGTGGATCGAGGTAAAGCTTGCCTCGACGATCAAGCCCGCAATGTCGGGATTCTTCACAGCTAAATCTATCGCAACGGCGCCACCCAGGGAAAGTCCATAGACAAATCGCCGCTGTGGGTTGGCTTCCAGTCCTTTCAGATGATCCCAGGCGACTTGCGCGTCCTGGTACACCTGCGCCTCCGATGGAAATTCTCCTTCGCTCTTGCCGAAGCCACGGTAGTCGATCGCCAAAATGGAGAATCCCATGCGTCGCAAGCGCGCGGTGTTGTATGCACTGTCGCCGATATTCCACCCGTTGCCATGCAAGTACAAAATGCAGGGCGCGTTTGGAAGCGGAGACGGAATCCACCAAGCGTTCATTCGTTCCGTGATCGGACCTGTTGGCGCAAGCTTGGTCACCGACAGCCACAGGTCTTGATAGTCAAAACCGAAATCGGCAGGTGTTCCAGTGATCTCTTCAGTCGGCTGGAAAATATACTGTCGTTGCTTGAGGTCCAAATAAGCGCAGCCGCTGACAAAACTGACAATGACCAGCAATGCCACTGCACGGCCTTTACTCAGCCAAGACGTCAAGCTTCCGGATTTGCCAAGATCGTTCATCGTGCATCGATTTTGGTCATAGCAGACTGGGTGATTGGATCTTGGCCGCTCTGCGTTGCATCAAACCCCTTCAACGCCGCCTGTGCTGTGTACACCGTGCCCAGGAAGTAGGTTTGTGCCACTGTGACTTCAGCATAGGACTCCAGATATCGCCACGGCCTCCGCAGGCCGGAAAACGTGGTTAGATATTTGCGAGCACGCCACAGCATCCACAGATTCATCGGCGCGAGGATCCAATGAGTAAGCTTGGCGCCGGCCAATGCAATGCGCGCGTTTGGCTTGGTTTGCCGCATCACCTGTTGCAAGGTAGATGGCGATTGCAGCACATCGTGGGTGAAGTGAAACAATACCGCATCAACTGCGGTTGGAATCGCCGCATCCTTCACCGCGCTCTCGACAAGAGCAACGTTGCCCCAGTTTGCCGCAACGACGCGATCTCTTGCCAAGGCCATCATCTCTGGGCAGTGTTCGATGCCAATCAACTGCCCCCTTGGCCCTATCCTTTCCATGAGCAAGGGAAAGCTTAGTCCGGTGCCGCATGCAACATCGAGCACCACGTCCCCGGGACGCAATCGCAGCAGCTCGATCGTCTGCAGGCGCACATCTGTCACATGGCGACAGCTCGCGTCATATCGTTGCGCGAGCTCTCGGTAACGTGCGGGCGACACGTGCGGTTCCGGGCTCTTTTCGATGTCAAGTGGAGGAATCACGTCTACCCCGTTATGCGAGATTCGATCCCAGCAACTTCGCGTGCGTGATTCAGTGATGCATTGCCTAGCAATGCGCGCCGCCGAAACAGTTGATACGCTGCCGGAATCACCAACATCGACAGTAAGGGCGCGGTGATCATGCCACCGATCATGGATGCGGTGATTCGTTGCATCATTTCCGCGCCGGCGCCATCCGACCACACGATCGTCATCAGGCCCCCTTTGCTGACCGTATCCCCCACGAGGATGCCATCTGGCGGAATTGGATGCTATGTTGGCTATGGTGAACACGCTGCGGAACTCCGCGAGGCGCGGCTCGACGAGCTACGTTTGAGCCTGACGATGCTTGCGGGAACCTACCCACACAGATGGGAGTTCGCGTCCCTTCTCAGAGAGAAAAATGACCTTTGCCGCCAGCGAGTTGCACCGAAGGAAGTCGAAGTGATGATCCGTCCCAATCGGCTCTTCTCGCCAGAGATCTACTCGGACGCCGCCGGTCGCCTCGAAGCCCGGCGGACGCGCGCCACAATCACCCCCATTGAGCAGGCTTCCCTATGACCAAGCTGGACGTGAAGGTCCTCGACGAGAGGATCCGAGCGCAACTGCCCGTCTATGGGACCAATGGCTCCGCGGGCCTGGACATCCGCGCCTGCATCGACGCCCCGCTCACAATCAAGCCCGGGGACGCAACACTCATCCCCTCGGGCTTGGCGATCCACCTGGCCGACCCTGGGCTGGCGGCGATCCTCATCCCGCGCTCGGGCCTGGGCCACAAGCACGGCATCGTGCTCGGCAACCTGGTCGGCCTCATCGATTCCGACTACCAGGGGCAGGTCTTCGTCTCGTGCTGGAACCGCGGCAAAGAGGACTTCGTCGTGAACCCGATGGAGCGCATCGCGCAGATGGTGGTCATTCCCGTGGTGCAGGTGCGGCTGAACGTCGTGGAGTCGTTCGACGAGAGCGCACGCGGCGCCGACGGCTTCGGATCCACCGGCAAGCACTGAGCGCATGCACGGCATCGTCCTCTTCGCGCACGGCGCCCGCGACCCCGGCTGGGCGCGGCCCTTCGAGGCGATCCGCGACCGCATCCGCGCCACTCGCCCGGAATGCCCGATCGAGCTGGCTTTCCTGGAGATCATGAGCCCCACCCTCGAGGAGGCGATCGCGGCCGTGCTCGAAAAGGGCGCCTCCGCGATCACCGTGTTCCCGCTCTTCATGGCCCAGGGCGGACACCTGAAGCAGGATCTGCCGCGGATCCTGGAGTCGATCCGCGCTACGCATCCGCACGTGCCCATCGCCCTCGAGAGCGCCGTCGGTGACGTGCCCGAGCTGCTCGACGCCATCGCCGCGTGGGTCCTCGGGCGCCTCGACTAGCCTAGGGGACAGACCCCTTGGCCCAGCAAGGGGTCTGTCCCCTAAGCAATCCCCGCAAGAGGAAACCATGAGCGACAAGAAGCCCGAGCGCACGCTCGACATGCACGTCGACATCGATGCACCGATCGAAGTCGATGCCCAAATAAAGGCGATCGGTCATTTCTTGCCGCAGATGGAGAAGCCGTCGTTCCAGCCCATCGAGTACTGGGAATCGGCCGCCATGCGCTTCGCATCCTTGCGGCCGTAGCTGGATTTCCTGGCGGTCTCGCAACCGTCGATGTAGCCGTCGCGCACGGCCGGCGGATAACCCGTGAGGTTGTACTGGGGCCTGGGCGCCTCGGCGCGACGCTGCGTGGCCTGCGCGGGGGTTTCCACCTGCGGCGGTGGCGGAGGCACCGTCGCGCAGGCGGGGATCAGGAGGACGATCAGCGTTGGGAGGTGTCGGCGCATGGGTTCACTCGTGCGTTAACATTCTTCGGTTCGTTCTGGCGGAGGTTGGTGATGTTCATGCGTTTCGACCGCGGCGCGGCGCTCGTGGTTCTCGCCGCGGCCCTTGCCGCCGTTCCCGGTGCCTCGGCCCAGGACCAGCTGCCGGCGAAGCTGCGCGCCATCCCCATCAAGGTCGGCGGCCACCCGCTCAAGGTCGAGCTCGCGGACAACGACGCCGCCCGCGCGCGCGGCCTCATGTACCGCCAGGCCATTGGCCGCAACGACGGCATGCTGTTCGTCTTTCCAGAGCTCGGATATCACAGCATGTGGATGATGAACACGTACATCCCGCTCTCCGTGGCGTTCCTCGATGCGCAGGGTCGCATCCTCAACATCCTCGACATGGAACCGAAGACTCAGGGCACGCACACCTCGGCCGGTCCCGCCCGCTTCGCCGTCGAGACCAACAAGGGCTGGTTCGCGGAGAAAAAGATAAAGGCCGGCGACAAGGTCACCGGCCTTCCGAAGCCGCCGAACTAGCCGAAGAACGCGCGGCGGAAGATCCCGCCCGAGGCCACCATGAAGAAGAGCATCGGCAACGAGAGCGCCGTGTTCAGACGCGAGGCGAGGAAGGCGGCGCGCCGCGCCTTGTTCTTCTCCTCGTCGGAGGCGGGCACGATGCCGAGCACCTTCTTCTGGTTCGGCCAGATGATGACCCACACGTTGAAGAACATGATGAGGCCCAGCCAGGCGCCCACGCCTATGGGCATGTAGGCGCGCTCCTTGAAGAGGAGCGCCTCGTCGATCTTGTCCCCCAGGATCATCGCGCCCATCAGCACCGTCACCAGCGCGGGATAGCGGAAGAAGAAGAGCGCGCGCGGCGCCACGTGCTTGGTGATGCCGGCACCCGTGGGCGGCGTGTCCGCCGCGGCTTTCTTCAGCGCGTCCACCTGCACGAAGTTGAAGTAGTACAACAGCCCGATCCACATGACGCCCGCCGCGATATGGATCCAGCGCCCGATGTTGAACTGGATGAATTCGCCCATGGTCAGGCTCCCATCATCGAACGAACGAGGTAATACAGGACCACCGTCAGCACGAGGCCCGTGATCACGGTGCCCCAGAGCGAATCCAGCGGATTTTTCATGTGTCGTGCTCCGGTGAGAGGGCAACGCGCGAATTCTAGCACCGTAGAATCGCCCCCATGACCGATTCGCATCCCTACTCGCGCCTCACGCCCGATGTGATCCTCAATGCCCTCGAAAGCGTGGGGTTAATGACGGACGGCCGCCAGCTCGCGCTCAACAGCTACGAGAACCGCGTGTACCAGGTGGGCATCGAGGATGCAACCCCGGTCGTCGCGAAGTTCTACCGCCCCGAGCGCTGGAGCGACACGCAGATCCTCGAGGAGCATGCATTCTCCGCGGAGCTCGCCGCCCGCGAGGTCCCGGTGGTCGCGCCGCTCGAGCTGGCCGGCCGCACGCTGAACGCCTTCGACGGCTTTCGCTTCGCGGTCTTTCCGCGCCGCGGCGGCAGGGCGCCCGAGCTCGAGGACCGCAAGACGCTCGAATGGCTGGGACGATTCATCGGACGCATCCACGCCGTGGGACGCGTCCGGCCCTTCGAGGAGCGCCCGGTGCTCGAC
>JBKJYC010000459.1:0-10449 GCA_046715885.1 Usitatibacter sp. | reverse complement strand
GCGCCCGCGCGATGGCCACGCGCTGCTGCTGGCCACCCGAGAGCTGCAGCGGGAACTTCCTCGCATGCGCTGCGATGCGCACGCGCTCCAGCTGCTGCATCGCGCTGTCCTCCGCCTCCTTCTTCGGCTTCTTGCCGACCCACATGGGCGCCAGCGTCAGATTCTCCAGCACGGTCAGGTGCGGAAAGAGGTTGAACTGCTGGAACACCATGCCGACGCTGCGCCGTATCTTCTCGATCGCCTTCACGTCGTCGGTGATCTGCGTGCCCGCCACGACGATGCGGCCCTCCTGGTGCTCTTCCAGTGCGTTGATGCAGCGGATCAGCGTCGACTTGCCGGATCCCGAGGGCCCGCAGATCACGATCCGTTCGCCCGCGCCCACCGTGAGGTCGATGTCGCGCAGGACGTGGAAGTCGTCCCCGTACCATTTATTGACTTTCTCGAACGTGACGATGGGCTCGGCCATGGCGCTTCCTAGCGTTGCTTGCTGACTCCGACCTGCTTCTCGATCCAGAGGCTGTACCGGGACATCGCGAAGCAGATCGAGAAATAGATCATCACGATGAAGAGGAAGCCCTCGATCTTGTAGGGCCGCCAGTTCGCGTCCGAGTTGAGCGCGAGGGACAGTGCGCCGGTGAGCTCGTAGAGACTCACGATCGTCACCAGCGAGGTGTCCTTGAAGATCGCGATGAAGCTGTTCATGATCGCCGGCACCACGATCGCCAGCGCCTGCGGCAGCACGATCCGCCGCTGGATCTGCCAGTAGGTGAGTCCGAGCGACTGCGCCGCCTCGATCTGCCCATTGGGCACCGCCTGCAAGCCGCCCCGCACCGTTTCGGCGAGGTATGCCGCGGCGAACAACGTGAACCCCACCAGCACCCTGATCAGCACGTCCGGGGACTTGCCCACCGGCATGAACAGCGGGAACAGGAACGAGGCCATGAACAGCACCGAGATCAGAGGCACTCCGCGAACGAGCTCGATGTAGACGATGCACAGCGACCGGATGGCGGGCATCGACGATCTGCGCCCCATGGCAACCAGGATCGAGATCGGGAAGGCGAGGACGATGCTGAAGGTCGCGAGCATCACCGTGAGCGGCAGGCCGCCCCACTGGTCGGTGGGCACGCGGGTCAGGTTCAGCACGCCGCCCAGCATCAGCACGAAGTACGCGGCCAGCACGGCGACCCACAACGGCACCAGCCATAGCTTCCAGAACTGCCGGATGCAGCTCACCACCAGCACGCCGGTCAGCAGCAGGGTCGCCAACGCCGGGCGCCACTGCTCGTCGAAGGGATAGCGGCCGAAGACGATGAGGCGATACTTTTCAACGATCACACCCCAGCACGCCCCGGTGCCGCGCGCGGCCTGGCAGGCCTCGAGGTTGGGCTCGAACACCGCGCGCAGGAATACCCAGTTGAAAATCCCGGGGAGAACCAGGATCGCAAGCAAGGCCAGCACCACGGTAACCACCGCGCTCTTCCAGTCGCCAAAGAGGTTGGCTCGAATCCGGGGGATCACACCGCCGGTGCGCACCGGTGCGGGCCGCGCGGCAATGGGCTCGAAGCGCGTCGTCATGCTCAGCGCTCCTTGATCGCCGAGCGCCGGTTGTACCAGTTCATGAACGCCGCGGTGGACAGCGACGTCGTGAGGTACACCAGCATGATGATCGCGATGCACTCGACCGCGCGCCCGGTGTTGTTGAGCGCCGTCGTGGCCACCGAGACCACGTCGGGATAGCCGATGGCCACCGCGAGCGAGGAGTTCTTGGTGAGATTCAGGTACTGGCTGGTCACCGGCGGGATGATCACGCGCAGCGCCTGCGGCAGGATCACCAGGCGCATCGCGTGCCCGCGCGTGAGGCCGAGGCTTCCCGCCGCCTCGACCTGCCCGTGGGACACCGACGAGATACCGGCGCGAACCACCTCCGCGATGAACGCCGCGGTGTAGAGCACCAGCCCCAGCAGCACGCCGAGGAACTCGGGTGTGGCGGAGGCCCCGCCCTCCATCGTGAAGGCGCCCGCCACCGGGATGCTCCACTGCATGGGGGCGCCGCCCGCGAGCCATCCGGCAACGCCGCCCGCCACGAGGAACGCGATCGGCACCCAGAACATGCTGCGCACGCGGCCGGTGAGCTCGAACTGCTTCATCGCCCAGCGGTAGTAGAGCCACGCGCCCACGATGCCGGCCAACTCACCGAGGGCCACGTAGGTAGTCGCAGGCCCCCATGCAGGAATGGGGAACGAGAACCCCGCCTTGCTGAGGAAGAAGAGCCCGCCAAGCTGGATCGGCTCCACCACCGGCGGCAGGATGTCGGTGAAGATCAGGTACCACATCAGCAACTGCAGCAGCACCGGGATGTTGCGGAAGAACTCCACGTAGGCGTAGCACAGGCCGCGCACGATCGCGTTGCGCGAGAAGCGACCCACGCCGAGGAGCGTGCCGAGTATCGTCGCGAAGAGGATTCCCAGCACCGCCACCCTCAGCGTATTGAGGATGCCGACGCCGAAGGCTTTCCAGTACGGGTCCAGTGCATCGTACGAGATGAGGCTCTCGCCGATGTCGAACCCGGCGGGCTGCCCCAGGAAATCGAAGCCGCTCTGGATTCCCCGCGCACGCATGTTCTCCAGCGTGTTGTGCGCGAGGAACCAGACCGCGACCCCGATCACCAGGACGGCGAGCCCCTGGTAGACGAGGCCGCGGACCGCGCGGCTACGCCACGACCAGCTCCGCTTAGCGGATGGGCGGCGCATACATCAGCCCGCCCTTGTTCCATTGGCTGTTGAGACCGCGCGGAAGGTTGAGCGGTGTCTTCGCGCCGACGTTGCGCTCGAAAATCTCGCCGTAGTTGCCCACGGCCTTCACCGCGCGGACCATCCACTCCTTGTCCAGACCGAGGAGCTTGCCGGTGTCCTCGCTCTTGCCGGTGATGCGCATCACGACCGGGTCGGTGCTCTCCGCGGCCATCTTCGTGATGTTTTCCTGGGTGAGGCCATACTCCTCGGCTTCGATCAGGCCGTAGGTGACCCACTTGGCGATGGCGAACCACTCGTCGTCGCCGCGGCGCACGGCCGGCCCCAGGGGTTCCTTGGAGATCAGGTCGGGGAGGATCACGTGTTCCGTCGGGTTCTTCGCGTCCTTGCTGCGGATCGAGGCCAGGCCCGAGGCGTCGGTGGTGAACGTGGCGCAGCGCCCGGAGAAATAGGCCCCGGTGGCCGCTTCCTGCTTCTCGAAGACGATCGGCTTCATGTCCAGCTTGTTGGCGCGCGAAAAGTCGGTGAGGTTCTTCTCGGTGGTGGTCCCTGACTGCACGCACACGGTGGCGCCCTTCAGCTGCTTGGCGCTCTTCAGCTTCATCTTCACCGGCACCATGAAGCCCTGGCCGTCGTAGTACGTGGCACCGATGAAGTGCAAACCGAGGGACGCATCGCGAGAGAGGGTCCAGGTCGTGTTGCGCGACAGGATGTCGATCTCGCCCGACTGGAGCGCGGTGAAGCGCTGCTGCGCGGTGAGTGGCACCCACTTCACCTTGGCCGGGTCGCCCAGCACCGCGGCGGCGATGGCGCGGCACACGTCCACGTCCAGGCCGGTCCAGTTGCCCTGGCTGTCGGCCTGGGAGAAGCCCGCCAAACCGGTGTTCACCCCACAAACGAGCTGGCCGCGGGCTTTGACGGCATCGAGGGTCTTTCCGGCATAGGCCGGCGCGGCGGCGATCAGGGCGGCGGCAGCAAGTCCCGCAAACAGGGGTTTTCGGGTGATCCTCATCGTCAGCTCCTCTGGGTGTATTTGTTCGATGGATTCGGCCTGCCCGGCAATGTACCCCGAACCTTCGCGCGGCGTCACGCAGGGCGAATTCGGGAAGGCGTAGCATGGACCTCCACCCCGAGAGGCGCACGCGATGACCAATCCCAAGTTCGATCCCAAGGTCCGAGACCTCGCGGAAAAGATCTATCGCGACCTCGTGTCCAACGCCGTAGAAGTCACGCAGTCGAGCGTGGCGATCACCACCGACCCCACGAACCTGGCGACCATCAGCTTCAAGCTCGCCGCGGCGTTCCACACCGTCGAGGACAGACTGAACGCGGACAACCTGCCGAAGAATCAGGATTTCAAGGTGGGGATCGAAGACATCGCCGAGTGGAACAAGTAGTCAGGGTACCGTGGTCACGACGAAGCTCGAAGCCTTCGCCGACTTGACCAACCGCCGGTCGAAGGTAAAAAACGCTTCCGCCTTCGGCACCGTTGCCAAATGCAGCGCGTCCGCAAAATCCAGACCCGCGTCGTAGGCATCGAGGGCGGCGGCGATCGCGGCAGGCGCATCGGCAGCGACGTTCGGAAGACCGAGGAAACGCCGGAACGCGAGCGAGACGTCCACGCGGTCGAATCCGTATCCCGAGCGCAGCACCCATTCGCTTTCGAGCAGCACCGTGGTTGCTACGACCACCTCGTTGCCTTCAACAAGCTTGCGGGCGCGCCGTGCCTGCTCCGGGTCGTCCGCCACTACGAGGCGCACCAGAACGTTGGTGTCGATCGCGATCACTTGCGCTTGCGGGCCTCGGCCGCCACTGCCGCATCCATTTCCTCGATGGTTTTCGCCCGGCCCTTGTAGCGCAGGCAGCCGACGACATCCTCCATTCGCGATCGCTTGAAGGCCTTGAGAGGCGTGAGAAGCACGCCCTCGGCGGTACTCACGACGGCGAGCGCTTGCCCGGGCGCCCAAGCCTTCGCGGCGCGGATTGCTCGCGGGAGCACCACCTGGCCCTTGCTGGAGAGTTTGGTCGTTTCCATGGATCCCGGAAGTAAGACGAACGTAAGACAAGTCTACATGCGCGCCGCTTTCTCCTCAACGGCCGGCGGCCGTGGGGGATGACTCGTGGTCTCAGGGGAGCGAGGGCTGAAGCTGGCGCGTCTCCCCGATCGCCATGACGTCAAACTGATCCTTCGATAGCCCGGCAGCCGCGCGCTGCTTCCCCAGCTCCTTTGGCGGCTCGTCCATGGGTTCATCGGTGAGCGCCTCGAACGTTCCCCAATGCTTTCCGATGGCCCGCCGCGCCCGTAGGTCCGCACGAACCTGCAGCGCCTCGGGCACGTCCACGTGCATCCCTTTCATGAACCAGCGTGGGGCGTAGGCCCCGATCGGGATGAAGGCCATGTCGAAAGGCCCGAGGCGCTGGCCGATGTCGCGCGCGTCCTTGGAGTAGCCGAGGTCGCCGGTGTGGATCACCTTCAACCCGCCGCCCTCGACGACCCAGCCGCCCCACAGCGACCTGTTCGTGTCCAGCAAGGTGCGCTTGCTCCAGTGCTGGGCCGGCACGAACGTGATCTTGAGCGGGCCTTCCATCTGCTCCTGCCACCAGTCCATTTCCTCCACCCGCTGGATGCCCTTCTGGAGGAACCACGCCTTCAGCCCCAATGGCACTAGGAAAAGCGGGCTCTCGGCACGGAACGAGGCCAGGCGCCTGACCGAAGCTTCGTCCAGGTGGTCGTAGTGGTTGTGGGAGATCACGACCACGTCGATGCGCGGCAGCTCGGGGACATCGATCGGGAGTGGAACCAGCCGCTTGGGCCCCGTGAACTGTACGGGCGAGGCGTACTCCGAGAACGTGGGATCGAAGAGGACGTTGCGGCCGGCGATCTGCACGAGGAAAGACGCATGGCCGATCCACGTCATCGTGGGCTCGGAAGTGTTCGCCTTCAGCGCCGCGGCATCGGTGGTGGCAACCGGGAACTGCCAGCCGCCGGGCGGCTCCGGCGGCACGCCGTGACGCAGCTGCTCCCACTTCCAGCGCCAGAAGCTTTCCTTCTCCGGGTGCGGGTAGGTGTTCCTGAACCCGTCGGGTGTGTGGTGGGGCGGCGGCTGCGCGTGGGCGAAGGTGACAAATCCCCAGACGATCAGCCCAGCTGCTCGCACCCCGTCAGTCCGCGAACGTTCCCGCGGCCCGGATCACCGGCACCCACTTCTCGATCTCGCTCTGCAGCCAGCTCCTCAGCCCCTCGGGTGACTGCTTGGATTCCGGGGCAATCTCGGCACCCAGTTCCTTCAGCTTGGAGACGACCCCCGGGTCCTTCAGTGCCACCCTCAGCGCCACGTTCACCTTGTCGACGATCTCGCTCGGGGTGTTCTTCGGGGCGTACATGCCGTGCCAGACCACCACCTCGAAGTCTTTCAGGCCCTGCTCGCTTAGCGTGGGCGCGTCGGGCAGTGCCGCGATGCGCTGCTTGGTGGTGACCCCGTAGAAGCGGACTTTCTCCCCCTTGATGTGGGGAATGGTCTGAGTGGTCTGGTCGCAGAGGATGTCCACTTGGCCGCCGAGGAGCGCTGTGAGCGCGGGGCCCGTACCCTGGAACGGCACCGTGGTCCATTTCTGGCCGATTGCGCGTTGGAGGAGCATCCCGCAGAGATGCGAGACCGCGCCCAAGCCCGCGTTGGCCAGGTTGATCTTGTCCTCGTTCGCCTTGGTGTAGCGGAGCAGCTCCTGGAAGTTGTTCGCCGGGAAGTCCTTGCGGGCGAGGAGCGTCATCGGGACATCGGCGACCTGGCCGATGTACTCGAAGTCGGTCATCGGGTTGTACGGGAGCTTGCGATACAGGCCGGTGGCGGTGGCCATCCCGTTGTGGTGGAGGAAGATCGTGTAGCCGTCGGGGGTGGCTTTGGCGACGTGGTTGGCGCCGACGGTTCCGCCCGCGCCGACCTTGTTTTCGACGAGGACCGATTGGCCGAGGGTCTTGGCCATGGACACGGCCAGGGTTCTTGCGAGGACGTCGGTGGGGCCGCCGGCGGCGAAGGGGACGACGAGGGTGACTGGGCGGGTGGGGTATTGCGCCAGGACATTGCTCGACCAGACTGCCAGGGCGAGCAGAAAGACAGTGGCGATCCTCATGGCTTCTCCTTGGTTATCCGGTAAGAATGCCAGAGCCGAGGAATCCCGCGATGTAGCCGCGGTGAGCCTACTCAGATCTTCAATCCCGCCATCACCTTCTCCGCGGTAAACGGCACCGACCGGAACCGCGCCCCGTCGCGTCGTAAACCGCATTCGCAATCGCCGAAGGCACAACCGCCCCGCCGCACTGGCCCAGCCCGCAGCCGAACCGAGGTCTGTGCAGTCCGAGGTCGTTGCGTAGCGCATACAGGAGGGGCATCTCGGGGTCGTCGACCGTGACCTTGACGGCCTTGCCAACAGGAATTCCACCACTGTCGCAATCGCTGTCAACGCGCTCTCGTAAGCACCCGTTGAACAAGATCAGCCTATCGCTGCACTACCGTGGGAGTACCCATGAAAACCCTCGCCGCCCTCCTCATCGCAACCGGTGCCCTGTTCACGTTGGGGACCCCGGATGCTCAAGCTCAGCAGCAAGCCAGCCAGGACAGCTCCGAGAAGCACTGGCGCGGAGGGTATGGCGGGTACGGCGGGGGGTACGGCGGTGGGTACAACCGGCCCTATTTCGGCGTTTCCATCGGCTCCTACTACCCCTACTCGAGCTTCCATGCCGACCCGTTCCCGGGGTACGCGAGCCGCCCGTACTACAACCGCTACTCGTACGTCCCGGAGCCCGTGTACTCGAGCCGGCCGTACTACAGCTACTCGTACGCCCCGGAGCCCGTGTACTCGAGCCAGTCGTACTACGCCCCGGAGCCCGTCTACATCGAGCGCCGCGTCACGAGGTACGTGGAGGTCGAGCCCGCGCCCCGCCCCCGCATGTACTACGACGAGGCCCCGGCCCCGATTGCCAGGGCTGAGCAGGCCCCGCGCCAGGAACGGCAAGCGGCGGCGCCCGCCCGCATGGAGCGCTATACCCTCTCCGCGAAAGAGCTCTTCGAGTTCGACCGCACGGAACTGCGCATGCCCCAGCCCAGGCTGGACGAGATCGCCAGCGCCCTCAAGCAGAATCCGCAGATCAACGACGTGACCATCACCGGCCACACGGATCGCCTGGGCTCCGATGCGTACAACCAGGAGCTCTCCCAGCGCCGCGCGGAGAAGGTCAAGCAATACCTGGCCGCCAAGGGCGTCGAGCCCAGGCGGCTCGAGGCGGTCGGCCGCGGCGAGTCGCAGCCCGTGGTGGACTGCAAGGACAAGGGCCAGGCTGCCCTCATCAAGTGCCTGGAGCCCAACCGCCGGGTGGAGGTCGAGCAGATCACCATCGAGGTTCGGCCGCGCCAGGCGAGTGTCTCCGACGATCGTCTGCCGCGGCCCTCGCAGCGGCCGGCGCCGGTTTATCGATGACTCTGCGGAAAGCGTTCGTCATGTAGGAAGAAAGCGGGATAATCGCGCCCAAGGAGGCGGCCCGCCATGTACAAACGTATTCTCCTGGCCTACGACGGTTCCCAGGCCGGCCAGAAAGCGCTGCTGGATTGCCGGGAAGTCGCGCAGATGCAAAGCGCGGAGGTTTACCTGATCGCGGTCATGCCGCAGGACCCGGTCTTCACCGGCGGCGAGGGCACGTTCTACGACCCGCGCCTGGCGGAAATGGACAAGCAGAAGTACCAGGCCATCCTTGCCGACGGCATCGGGCGCCTTTCCGATCCCGGCCGCCCGGCGAAGGGCGAGGTGGTCGTGGGCCACCCGGTGGATGCGATCGTTCACTACGCGAAGAAGATCCAGGCCGACCTCATCGTCGTCGGCCACAAGCACCTGGATGGCTGGGCCAAGCGCTGGTGGAGCGGCTCGGTCTCCAAGACCCTGATCGAACATTCGCCCTGCAGCGTGCTCGTCGTGATCACGACTTGAGCGTTGCCCGCAGCTCCCGCGACGTCGGCGGCTACCGCAACGCCGCGCCGTACTTCGCGGTGCTGATGCTGCTCGCCATCCCGGCATTCTGGCCTTCGTACCTCTACGTCGACAAGGTCGAGCGCGACTTCCACGTTCACCTGCACGGTGTCGCGAGCTTGCTCTGGGGCGTGATGCTGATCGTGCAGCCGTGGCTGATCTACCGCGGCCAGTGGAACCTGCATCGGGCGGTCGGAAAGACCTCCTACGTGCTGGCCCCGGTTTTCGTTGTGTCCACGCTGCTTCTCGCCAACTTCCGGCTGAAGCAGCAGATCACCGCCGAGCAGATCTACTTCCTATACGTCCAGCTGGGCTTGATGGTGCTTTTCGCGCTGGCCTACACGCAGGCCATCCGCTTCCGCAAGTACCCCGCGATCCACGCGCGCTTCATGATCTGCACCGGCCTCACCCTGTTCGATCCGATCGTCGCCCGCCTGCTCTTTTTCTTCGGGGGCATGGGTGTGCCGCAGGTGCAGATCGTCACCTACGCGGCGATCGACGCGATCCTGCTCTATCTCTGGAAGCGCGATCGCGACAGCGGCAAGGACGTTGGCGTCTTTCCCGGGATGCTGGCCGCGTTCGTGGTGATGCAGGCACCGACGTTCTTCCTCTACAAGACGCCGGGCTGGCTGGCGTTCACTCAGTGGTTCGCGGGGCTCCCGCTGCCCTAGTAGGTGTGGTTTCCATGAGGGTTGTTACCCGGGGGCTTGAAAGCCGAGGGCCCCGTTCCTACCTCCCAAAGGTGTCAGCCACCCCGTGAAAGGAGGAAAACCATGTACCCATCTCTTACCCGGTTCCCCGGCGACCTCTTCGGGGATTTCGACGCGTTCCAGCGCCAGGTCGAGCGGCTGCTCGGAGCGAGTGGCTACCCCTCGAGCATCCGCGCCGCCGATCGCGGCGCCTTCCCGGCCATCAACATGGGTACGACCGCGGACGCCGTCGAGATCTACGCATTCGCCCCAGGCATCGACCCCGCCAGGCTGGAAGTCACGGTTGATAAGGGCTTGCTCACCATCGCCGGCGAGCGGCCGGGCGAGCTTCCCCAGCCGAGCGAAAAGGTGAGCGTCTTCGCCAACGAGCGGTTCGAGGGTCCCTTCAAGCGCGTCGTGAGCCTGCCCGAGGACGTGGAGACCAGCCGCGTCGAGGCGAGCTACCGCAACGGCGTGCTCAGGATCGCGATCCCCCGGCGCGAGGCCTCCAGGCCCCGCCGCATCGATGTGAAGGAATAAGGAGGAGACCATGGACATGAAGCAGCAGGGCCTCCAGCGTGAGGCGCAGGAAACCGGCCTGGAAGCCCTCGTCCCACCGGTCGACGTGATCGAGGACGAGGAGGGCATCATCCTGAGGGCGGATTTGCCCGGCGTTTCGAAGGAGAACCTCTCCATCGACGTCAGTGGCGACACGCTGACCCTCGAGGCCACCGTCGACCTGGGCGAGGCCACCACCATGCAGCCGGTGTACGCCGAGGTGCGCGTGGCCAACTACAAGCGCAGCTTCGTGCTGAGCCGCGACCTCGATGCTTCGAAGATCGAGGCCAGCCTCAAGAACGGGGTGCTCAACCTGCGGCTGCCGAAGGCTGAGCAGGCCAAGCCGCGCCGCATCGCCGTGCGGGCGGAATGAGACGGTCGGCCCGGCGGCGGATCATTACACCCCGCCCCGTTGCCACACCAAACCACCCGAG
>JBKJYC010000458.1:0-2640 GCA_046715885.1 Usitatibacter sp. | reverse complement strand
GTCCAGCATCGCCACCAGCGGCACCTCGTTCTCGCGCAACGTGCGGATCTCGTCGGCGCTCTCGCGCTTGAAACGCGCCTTGGGCGCGCGCTGGTCGAGGATGGGGAAGTAGTCGGAATTTGCCGGGTAGCCGGTCTGCGCGAAGAGCGGCTCCAGCGTCGAGCGCCCGCCTACGCGCAGGGCCTCGAGGTCGCCCAGGTCGCGATAGCCGAGGTAGCCGATGTCCGCGGCCAGGCCCGGGAACTGGTAGAGCTCGCCCGAGAGCTTCGGGATCTTCGGCCCGGGGGTCGCGATCACGATCAAGTCGCCCTGCGTCGGGCTGTAGACCACGTAGTCGGGGAAGTGCTTGCCCAGCGCCTGGAACACGGTGGACAGCAGGCCGATGTCGATCTCGTAGACCTGGATCCACTGCACCAGCAGGCCATCGTCCTTGAGGTAGCGCTTGATCTGCGAGTAGAACTCCTCGGAGAACAACGTCGAGACGCCGCTCACCCAAGGGTTCGACGGCTCGGAGACGATGAAGTCATAGCGCTTGCCGTTGGCGGCGAAGAAGGTCTTCGCATCCTCGATGTGGAGCTTGCTGCGCGGATCCTGGTAGGCCCTGGAATTGCGCGGGGCGAACCACTTCGCGCCCTCGATCATCGTGGGCTCGATCTCGATGGAGTCGACCACCTTGATGTTCGGGCTCCCGAGCAGCAGGTGCGTGGTGAGCCCCGAGCCGAATCCGATGTTGGCAACCTCCGCGGCGCCCGGCTTGATGGCGAGCGGCAACGCCGCGGCAAGGAACATCGTGCCCTCGTCGTCCGCCGCCTTGCGGTCCACGCCCCCCATCGCGACGCCGGCGTCGGGCTTGCCGTTGGTCCGGATGGTGCGCAGGCCCTTCGCATCGAGCACGGAGATGGTGGCGGTCTTGCCGTCCTTGTAGAACTTGAGATCGGTGTTCGCCGGGTCCACGAACGCGCCGTAACGGAAGACTCCCGAAGCCATGCGCAGCTTGTCGAGCTCGACCGCGGAAAACGCGATGCCGCCCGCGATGAACAGCGCGGCGATCGCCGCGAAAGCGCGCCGGCGCATCGCCGGGGCCGCGCTCACCGCGACCAGCAGCGCGGCCATGCCCCCGTCCAGGAAAGCACCCAGACCCGTGAGGCCCTTCACGCCGAAAGCTTCCATGCCGATGTGCGTGGCAAACGCGGCCCCAACGATGCAGCCCGCCGTGTTAGCGCCGTAGACCTTGCCGATGGACGCCTCGCCCAGGCCGCGCGAGGTGAGCGCATGGGTGGCGAGCGGCAGCGTCATGCCCGCGCAGAACGCGGTCGGAAACATGACGATCATCGATGCCACGAGCCCCGAGAAGGTGGTGAGCGCATAGCCGCCGTCGGTGCGCGCCGTGGCGGTCGTCATCCATTGGATGAATTCCAGGACGTTGCCGTAGATCGCGATCGCGTACACCGCGAACACTGCCTTGGCCACGAGCAGTCCCGCGAGCCAGAGCGTGTCGGAGCGCACGCGGTTGATGCCGAAGCGCAGGACGAGCGCGCCCATCGACATCCCGAGGATGAAGGCCGCGAGCATGACTTCGAACGAGTGCGTGGAAGCCCCCAGCCCGAGGGTGAGCATGCGGATCCAGGTGATCTCGTAGATGAACGACGCCGCGCCGGTGGCGAAGGCGAGGATGAGGATCGCTCGCGTGAACAACGCGGTCTGGGCGTCGGCTGCGGCGCTCGCGGACACCGCTACCGGCGCCGTTGCGGGCAAACGCTTGATGATCAGCCAGACGACGAACGCGAGGGCTACGTTGAGCAGCCCGGCGGTGAGGATCGTGCCCGGCAGGCCGAGCTTGTCCACGAGGTAGAAGCCGCTCACCAGCACGCCCGCGGCCGCGCCGAAGCTGTTGGTGAAGTACAGCATCGAGAGGGCCTTGCCGCTTGCGTCCGGGTAGAGGCGGATGATGCCCCCGCTCATCAGCGGGAACGTCGTGCCCAGCAGGACCGAGGCCGGCAGGATGAGCAGGGAGGCCAGCGTCCACTTGAAGAGGTCCACGCCGCCCGAGCCGCCCAGCGCGGGCAGCACCGAGTCGAAGGCCCAGCCGGTCACGCCCTGGAAGATCGCGTGGAAGCTGACGGCGAGCAGGCCGATGCCCAGCTCGGCGAGCGCGTATCCGAGCAGCAGGTCGCGGATGCGGTGCGTGAAGCGGCTCACCAGCCAGGACCCCAGCGCCATGCCGCCCATGAAGATCGCGAGCACGAGCGTCTGCGCATAGGCGGCGTGCCCGAGGAACAGCTTGAGGTAGTGGCTCCAGATGGATTCGTAGATCAGCCCGGCGAAACCGGACACGGTGAAGAGGGCGAAGAAGACGCCGACGGGGATGCGATTCGTCATGGGGAAGGGAGCCGGAGTAGTTGTTCTAGTTCGGCGGATAGAGCAGAAAACGTGCCGTCAGGGTTTGTAGCCGGGAATGCGCGACTCGTCGACCTGGTCGATCTGCTCGGGATCGAGGAACTCCCGCGCGTACTTGAGGTAGACCTTCTCACGCACGAAAATGTCGAAGAGGTCGGGGTCGATGTGGCCGTTTTCCTTGAAGCGCCCGAGGATGGCGAGCGACTCGGAGAGCGTCTTGCCGGGCTTGTAGGGGCGATCCTT
>JBKJYC010000457.1:0-6688 GCA_046715885.1 Usitatibacter sp. | reverse complement strand
CATATGCGGCAGGCGATAGGCTCCGAACGGCAGCTGCGAGAGCGTGTAGCCGTCGGGCTTCGCGTTGGCGGCCATCTGCGATGGGCCGAGCATGCCGCCGAATCCCGGCTTGTTCTCGACGATGATCGGCTGGCCGAGGTGCTTGGCGGCGATCTTCGCGAAGGCGCGCAAGTGCGTGTCGGTGGATCCGCCGGCCGGCCACGGGCAGATGAGCGTGAGGGGTCGGTTGGGGAAGTCCTGCGCGCCGGCCGTCGCGGGAAGGAGGCAGGCGTACGCCAGGGCGGCGAGGACGATGCGAAGCACGCGAGTCGACATGGCGATCCTTCGGGTTGGGCGTTCGAGGCGCCTATGATAATCCGGGCATGCGAACGCCGAGCTTCACGAGGCTTCGATCCACCCATTGCGCGGTGAGCTTCTCCTGGAGCGAGTTCTGCCCGAGGCGCTCGCGCAACGCGCGGAAATCCACGCGGTCCAGCGGCTGGTCCTGGTTGAAGCAGGAGAACACGTAGCTCACCTGGCCGGTCGCGGCATCGACTTGCGGCTGCAGGCATTGCGCGCAGATCTCTTTCATCATGCATTGCATCGGGGAGTTGATCGATCCGATGCCCACGTGGCCGGGCTTCAGGTACGGCGCCAGGATCGCGTGGCGCGCCCTCGCCACCGCGGCCATCATCCCGTCGGATCCGATGGCGATCACGCGGTCGGCATCCTGCATCCGCACTTTGGCGGCGCCCAGCTTGCCCGAGCCGTGGGCCGCCATGGCCTCGACGATGTTGCCCACGTAGGCCTTGTCACCCTCGCGCGTGGGCTCGAAGCCCGGCGCCTCGTCGCAGCACCACACCACCTCGTCGGCCGCGGCCTCGATCTCGGCCACCTTGTAGCGGTCGGCGATCTTCTTGTATCCCGCGAAGTAGAGAACCTTGCAGCCGATCTCGCGCATCGCCGCGCCGATGGAGAAGAGCACCGCGTTGCCGAGCCCGCCGCCCGCCAGCACCACGGTCTCGCCGGGCTGCGATTCGGTCGGTGTGCCGGTTGGCCCCATGAGGACGAGCGGCTCGCCCGGCTTCAGCGCGGCGCAAAGGTCGCTGGAACCACCCATCTCCAGCACGATGGTGGAGACAAGGCCGCGCTCGCGATCGACCCACGCCCCCGTGAGTGCCAGGCCTTCCATGACGAGCGTGGTCCCTTCCACCCTCGAGGCGAGCGTCTCGAAGTTCTGCAGGCGGTAGAACTGGCCGGGGCGGAACTGCCGCGCGGCCTGGGGCGCCTCGACGATCACCTCGACGATCTTCGGCGTGAGCCGCACCACGCGGTGCACGCGGGCGCGCAGCATCGCGTTCAGGCCCGCGATGAAGCGCTGCGATTCCGCGAACGGCCGCGCCGGGCGGCGCTCGAGGACCCGGCTCACCACCGGGTATCCCTGCTTCGCGGAGCCCATGGCCTTCACGACGTTGCCGAAGAAAGACGGATGGAGGTCGCCGAAATAGCTCATGAAACGCTCGCCCTCGCCGCGCCACAGCAGGACGTTGGGCACGGCGGGCTTTGCCGAGCGCTCCGGCGTGACCGTGTTGCCGTCCTCGTCCACCGCTCGGAAGTAGCGGCCGTCGAGGGCGAAGTAGGCGGGGTCCTCGCGAGCCAGGACCGTGTTGGGCTGCGTGCCTGCGGCGATGAGGATGGTCTTCGCGGGGATCTCCACCTCGCGCGCCTCGGTTTCGGACGGCTGCGCGCGGACCACGATCGAGCGCGCGTGGCCGAAGCGGTCGAGCTCGATGCGAAGCGGCGTCAGGTTCTCGGCGAAATAGATGCCCTCCTCGAGCGCCTTCTCCACCTCCTCGTGGTTGAGCGTGTACGAAGGACTGTCGACGAGGCGCTTGCGGTACGCGATGGTGGCCCCTCCCCACTGCTGCAGCAACTCCACGAGGCGCGGCTCACGGCCCTGCCGCAACGCGTCCGAGCGTTCGGCGCGCAGCGCTTCGGCGTGCATCAGGAGCTCTTCCGCGGCTTCGGTCTCTTCCTCGTTCCATTCGTTGCGCACGTTGCCGGCCCCGCGCTCGCGCACCAGCTGCTCGTAGCGCAACAGGAACTTTTCGACTTGTACCGCGTAGTAGGCGAGCGACTCGGTGGCGGTGTCGATGGCGGTGAGGCCGCCGCCGATGACCACGATCGGCAGGCGCACCTGCATGTTGGCGATGGAATCCCGGCGCGCGGCCCCGGTGAGCTGCAGGCCCATGAGGAAATCCGATGCCGTGCGCACGCCGCGCGCGAGGCCCCGGGGCATGTCGAGCACCGTGGGTTTGCCGGCACCCAGCGCCAACGCCACGTGGTCGAAGCCGAGGCCGAACGCGTCCTCCGCCGTGAGCGTGCCGCCGAAGCGTACGCCTCCGAACATGGCGAACTCCGCGCGCCGTTCCACCAGCAGCCGGGCCATCTTCAGGAAGTTCTTGTCCCAGCGCACCGTGATGCCGTATTCGGCCACGCCGCCAAAGCCCGCCATTACGCGCTCGTCGAGGGGCTCGCGCAACTGGGCGATATCGCGCACGGCGTCGAAGGGTACGCGCGAGCCGTCCGCCGCGACCCCCGAGAGCTTGGCGTCGAGCGCTTCGATCTTGAGGCCGTCGATTCCCACTACCGTATGTCCGTCGTTCATCAGGTGGTGCGCGAGAGTGAAGCCCGCGGGACCCATTCCGACGACCAGCACGCGCTTGCCGGTGTGCGGCAGGGGCAGGGGGCGGCGCAGGTTGAGCGGGTTCCAGCGCGTGAGGAGCGAGTAGATCTCGAATCCCCACGGCAGCTCGAGCACGTCCTTCAGCGTGCGCGTCTCCGCCTGCGGAATGTCCACCGGCGTCTGGCGCTGGTAGATGCACGACTTCATGCAGTCGTTGCAGATGCGGTGGCCGGTGGCGCACACCGTCGGGTTGTCGATGATGATCATGGCCAGCGCGCCGATCGACCACGCCTCGGTCTTCAGCTTGTGGAATTCCGAGATGCGCTCCTCGAGCGGGCAGCCGGCGAGCGGCACGCCGAAGACGCTCCTCTTGAATTCCACGGTGCCGTCGGCCGCGGGCTTCTCCTTCAGGCCCTTCGAGCACGAATCCTTGTTCTGCTCGTGACACCAGATGCAGTAGTTCGCCTCGTCGAGCGCGCCGGCCAGGTCAGTGCCCGGGTCGGTGAGGGCGAAGCCCTGGCGGCGGCGGATGTGGTGGAGCTTGTGGACCGTGTAACCCGGCGGCTTCGTCTCGACGACCGTGGCGACCAGGTTCATCGGGTCGATGCGCTGCGGCGGCTTGAAGAGCACCCCGGCGCGGTGGCGCCAGCGTCCCTCCGGTGTCTGCGCGGCCCAGGCGGCGAAGCGCTCCGCGACGGCGAGCTGCGAAGCATGCGCGGGCTCGTTCTCGAGCCACGCGAGGATCTTCTCGGCGAAATGCAGCTCCTCGAAGCGCCCGCCGAGGAGCTCGGCGACCTCCGCTTCGAGCGCCAGCCCGTCGAGCTTGGCGGCCTCGTCGGCCTTGATCCTGAGCATCGCGCGGCGCTGCACGAACTTGCGCTTCACGCGGAAGAGAGGAGCCAGGCGCTCATGGCCGGCGCGCAGCGCATCCCACTCGGCCTCGATGTCGAAGAGGCCCGCGACGAAATGATCGAGGTGGGGCGCCACCGCCATCAGCAGCTCGGCTTCGGCGAGGTACGCGAGCGCCAGGGGTTGGGCGCGCGCGGCGACCAACCGGTCGTGCAGCGCCGGGTCCTCGAGCAGGAGGGCGGCGAGGAAATGGCCGTCGAGCCTCGCCAGGCCCTCGCGGGCGTGGAGGTCTTCGAGCTGCAATCCGAGGGAAAGATTCGGTGACGCGGAAACGTGCATGGAGGTGCAATTTTATGCGAATCCGGCCCCGGGCCGAATCCATATACCCTCGATCGCGTGGGGGCATTGCTTGATATCATCGAACGCGCCAATGAGAAGGGACGCCCGATGAGCACCGTCGTTCCGATGAAGAAGGTGGTCACCGACGCCACGGGCTATCGCGTCGTCCATCGCGTGCCGGCGGCCGGCGGCGACGAGCGCTCCGATGTCATCGCGGGCCTGCTTGCCACACCCGCGCGCATCTCGCCCAAGTACTTCTACGACGAGCTCGGGTGCGCGCTCTATGGCGCCATCTGCCAGCTGCCCGAGTACTACCCGACGCGCACCGAGATCGCGATCTTCCGCGAGCATCGCTCCGAGATCGCCGAGGCGCTGGGCCAGGGCGGGCAATTCGTCGACCTCGGGGCGGGCGACTGCTGCAAGGCCGAAGGCTGGCTGGCCTACGTGAACCCGACGCGCTACGTCGCGGTCGATATCGCCGGGCCGGAGATCGAACGCTCGCTCGCGCGCATGGCGCCGGATTTCCCCGACGTCGAGATGCTGGGCGTCGTCACCGATTTCTCGCGCTCCGTCGATCTCGAGGATGTGCTCGAGCCGCGCGCGACCATGTTCTTCTACCCGGGCTCGAGCATCGGCAACTTCACGCCCGCCGAGGCGCGCGAGTTCCTCGTCTCCATCCGCCGCCACTTCGGCACGCGCCCGGGAAGCGGCCTGCTGATCGGCGTGGACGGCAAGAAGGAGAAGGCGCGCCTCGATGCCGCGTACGACGACGCGCTGGGCGTCACCGCGGCGTTCAACCGTAACGCGCTGCTGCACCTGAACCGGAAGTTCGGATTCGACTTCGACCTGAACGGCTTCGTGCATCGCGGCTTCTACAACGAGGCGCTGGGTCGCGTGGAGATGCACCTGGAGGCCGTTCGCAGCCAGGAGGTCCGCGTCAACGGGGCAGTGCGGCGCTTTGCCGAAGGCGATCGCATCCACACGGAGAATTCGTACAAGTACGCGCCCGAATCCTTCCAGGCGCTGCTCGGCGAGGCGGGATTCGGCGCGGTGCGCTCGTGGTCGAGTCCCGACGGCGGCTACACCGTCTTCTTCGCGGCTTAACTCCGCACGCGGCCGGTGGCTACGTAGTGCTGCGTGAAGGGCCCGGTTTCGACGCGGAAATCGTCGAGGTAGGTCGCGAGGAACGCCCACGGCGCCGCGAATCCCTCGAAGTTGGTGATGTACCCGCGGTGCGTCACCCGCAGGTACCAGTTCGCCGGCACGAGCCACCGGGCGTAGAGCTTGGTGCCGGTGGCGGCGATCTTCGCGCCGGGCCGCACCTGGCCGAAGAGGTTGTCGAGCGCGGCGCGGGAGTTGATGAGGTCGTGCGTGTAGCTGAAAAGCACCGCGTCCGCCGCGGCCGGAAGCCGCGACTCCTCCGCCGTGGCGAGAAGCAGGTCCAGTTGCGCGGCTTCGCCCGCCCCGCGGCTCGCGGCCACTTCCAGCATTTCCGGCGAGGGGTCGAAGGCGATCACGCGGCCTTGCGCGCCGACGCGCCGCGCCAGGTGCGGAATGCACCAGCCGGTGCCGCATCCGGCATCCAGGACGGTCTCACCCGGCTCGAGGACGAGCGCTGCGATGGTGCGATGCCGGATCGCATCGATGAACCGCGTGCGACGGTCGTAGCGCGGTGCCAGCTCGCGGTAGTGCTCCAGCGCTTGCGAGAGGTCGGGCTGGCTCAACGGGCGTTGCGTGCGAGGCGCAGGCCGGAGAACTGCCAGCGCACATCGGGCGGAAAAAAGTTGCGATAGCTGGCGCGAATGTGCGAGGCGGGCGTGGCGCACGAGCCGCCGCGCAGCACGTACTGGCCGCACATGAACTTGCCGTTGTATTCGCCGACGGCGCCCGCGGCGGGTTCGAAGCCGGGATAGGGACCGTAATCGCTGCGCGTCCACTCCCACACATCGCCGAACATCTGCGCGGGCATGCCCACCGGCAAGGGCTCGCGCAGCGGCAGCGGGTGGTACGCGCCGCTTTCCAGGAAGTTGCCTTCGAGCGGGGCCAGCGCCGAGGCCGTTTCCCATTCCGCTTCGGTCGGGAGGCGCGCTCCGGCCCAGCGGGCGAAGGCCTCGGCCTCGATGAAGCTCACGTGGCACACCGGAGTGTTGGGCTCCACCGGCGCCGGGCCGCGCAGCGTGAAGGTGTTCCATTGGCCCTGGTACTTCTCCCAATACATCGGGGCTTCCCAGCCGCGGGCCTTCACCGCGTCCCAACCCAGGGAAAGCCACAGCTCGGGCCTGCGATAGCCGCCGTCCTCGATGAAGGCGATGAAATCACCGTGCGTCACCGGGTTCGACGCGATCTCGAAATCCTCGAGGAAAACGCGGTGGCGCGGCGTCTCGTTGTCGAAGCTGAAGCCTTCGCCGCCATGGCCGATCTCGCGCACGCCTCCCGCAACCGGGATCCAGCTGCGCTTGCGCGGCTCCACCGGGGTCAGCGGCCATTGCTTCTGGTAGGCGGGCTTCAGCGGATTGCGCGACAACAGGTGCTTCACGTCCGTGAGGATCAGCTCCTGGTGCTGCTGCTCGTGATGCAGGCCCAGGCTGGCGAGCGCGGCGACCTCGGGTGCCAGCCCCGGCTCGGCGAGGAGGGCGAGCATGGCGTGGTCCACGTGGTCGCGATAGGCCAGCACCTCGGCAAGCGCGGGACGCGAGAGCAGGCCACGCTCGGGGCGCGGATGCTTGTCGCCGACGCCGTTGTAGTACGAGTTGAAGAGCACCCTGAAAGCGGCGTTTAACTGCTTGTAGCCGTCGGGGTTCGGCGCCAGCAGGAAGGTCTCGAAGAACCAGGTCG
>JBKJYC010000456.1:0-2663 GCA_046715885.1 Usitatibacter sp. | reverse complement strand
GCCCTGCGGCCTTCGAGATCCGCGTGCACCGCCGCTATAACCCCGAGGGCATCACCCAGTACAACATCGTCCCCGGCCTGATGGGCGTGGTCCTCACGATGACCATGATCATGATGACCTCCATCGCCATGACGCGCGAGCGCGAGCGCGGCACCATGGAGAACCTCCTCGCCACGCCGGTCACGCCCTTCGAGGTGATGCTGGGCAAGATCGTGCCCTACATCGTCGTGGGCTACGTGCAGGTGGTGGTGATCCTGGTGGCCGCGCGCTTCCTCTTCGGGGTGCCGATGGTGGGAAGCCTGCTGCTCCTGTCCGGCGTGCTGGTGTTCTTCATCGCCACCAACCTCGCCATCGGCTTCACCTTTTCGACCATCGCCAAGACCCAGATGCAGGCGATGCAGATGACGATGTTCTTCTTCCTGCCCTCGATGCTGCTCTCGGGCTTCATGTTCCCGTTCCGCGGCATGCCGGGCTGGGCCCAGGTGCTGGGCGAGGCGTTTCCGCTCACCCATTTCCTGCGCATCGTGCGCGGCATCATGCTGAAGGGCAGCGGCGCCGTGGAGATCCTGCCCCACCTGTGGCCGCTGGCGCTGATCCTCGCGGTGGTCTCGGTAGCCGCGATGCGCCGCTACAACAGGACGCTGGACTAGCGCGCCAGCTATAATTCGCCCCTTTCGCCAGAGCCTCCGGCCATGAACATCGAGCAGGCGCGTTTCAACATGATCGAGCAGCAGATCCGCACCTGGGACGTGCTCGATCCCGACGTGCTGAAGCTGCTCTCCGAGGTGAAGCGCGAGCGCTTCGTGGCGGCCGAGCATCGCGACCTCGCCTTCGCCGACCTCGAGATCCCGCTGGGCGACGCTCAGGCGATGTGGCAACCGAAGCTGGAAGCCCGCGTGCTGCAGGAGCTCGAGGTCCAGCCGCCCGACACCGTATACGAGGCGGGCACGGGCAGCGGCCACCTGACCGCGCTGCTCGCGCGTTCGGCCGGGCATGTCACGAGCGTGGACATCCGGCCCGCCTTCACCGGGCGCGCCCGCAAGGCGCTCACGGACGAGGGCATCGGCAACGTGACGCTGCTCTGCGGAGACAGCGCTCGCGCCCCGCTTGGCGAAGCACCCTACGACGTGATCGTGCTAACCGGTTCCACCCCCGTGCTGCCGCAGGCTTTCCTCGCCCGCCTCAATCCCGGCGGAAGACTGTTCGCGGTGGTCGGCGACGCCCCGGCCATGAAGGCCATGCTCATTCGCCAGGCAGAGCGCGGTGAGTTCCAGCGCATCGAGCTCTTCGAAACCGTGCTCGCGCCGTTGGACAATGCGCAGCAGCCGGTGCGATTCCGGTTTTGATGGAAAACGAAATCCCGCCCCCCGACCGGAGCCGGCCGGGTTAGAATCCCCCGCATAAATGACCGCGGGTCATTAAATCCGAAACGCCCCGCCGCGCATCCAAGCCGGCTGGACGGGAAAGAACGACGGAAACCGAACGATGAACCTCAAGCAACTCACCGCCGCGCTCGCCTTCTCGGCCGCGCTCGGCCCTGCCGCCGCCGCGGACCTTCTCAACGTCTACCGCGACGCGGTCGTGAGCGACCCGTTGTTCCAGGCGGCGCGCGCGCAGCGCAACGCGACCATCGAGCGGCTTCCGCAGGCGCGGGCGGGCTACCTGCCCTTCGTCTCGGGCTCGGCCTCGGTCTTTCGCAACTACGCCGAGCGCAGCGGCACCCAGGACCTCGACTACGCCACCAGCGGCGCCGCGGTGTCGCTCTCGCAGCCGATCTTCCGCATGCCGAACTGGATCGCCATCACCCAGGCCGAGAGCATCGTGCTGCAGGCCGACGCGCGGCTCGCCGAGGCCAACCAGGAGCTGATCCTGCGCACGGCGGCGGCGTATTTCGACGTGCTGCTGGCGCAGGACACCGTCGCGTTCTCGGGCGCGCAGAAGGAGGCCTTCTCGCAGCAGCTGGCGCAGGCCAAGCGCAACTTCGAGGTCGGCACCGCCACCATCGTCGACACGCTCGAGGCGCAGGCGCGCTACGACCAGACCGTGGCCAAGGAGATCGCCGACGTCAACGACCTCGAGGTCAAGCGCCGCGCGCTGTGGCAGCTCGTGGGCAAGCCCGTCGACGGTCTCGTCCCGCTCAAGGATCCCCTGCCTCTGGCCACGCCGCAGCCGGACAACATCGAGGCGTGGGTGAGTGCCGCGCAGGAATCGAGCCTCGCGATCGTGGCCGCCAAGGCGTTCGCAGAGGCGGCGCGCCAGGAAGTCGCGCGCGTACGCGCGGGCCACCTGCCGACGCTGGACCTTTCCGCCAACATCGGCTTGAACCGCAATCCCGCGACGGTGATCGGGCTGGACGGCGTGTCGCCGCAGCAGCGCACGTCGCAGATCGGCATCGTGCTGGGCGTGCCGATCTTCGAGGGCGGCCTCACGCAGTCGCGCGTGCGCGAAGCCGTGGCGCTGCGCGACAAGGCGAGCCAGGACCTCGAGAACACCCAGCGGTCGGTGGCGCAGACGGTGCGCCAGAACTTCCTCTTCGTGACCAACGGCATCTCGGGGGTGCGGGCGCTCCAGCGCGCGCACCCCTCCACCCACAGCCAGCACCACTCGACCAACCTCGCGCGCCACGTGGGCCTGCGCACCAGCGTGGACGTGCAGAACGCGCA
>JBKJYC010000455.1:0-5185 GCA_046715885.1 Usitatibacter sp. | reverse complement strand
TGGGATTCTTCAGGTACCCCTTCATCGTGATGTTGCCGCGGAACATGATCTCGCCCATGGTCTCGCCGTCGGCGGGCACGGGCTGCATCGTCGCGGGGTCCATCACCGCCATGCCTTCCTGCAGCAGGTACGCCACGCCCTGGCGGCCGTTGCGCCGGACCTGCTCTTCCAGCGGCAGCGCGCTCCATTCGGGATGCTTCGCGCACACCGCGGCCGGGCCGTACGTCTCGGTGAGGCCATAGACGTGCGTGATGTCGAAGCCCATCTTGCCCATGCCTTCGATCACCGCCGCGGGCGGCGGCGCCGCGGCCACCAGGCACGCCACCTTGTGCGTGATGCCCTTCCTCTGCTCCGCGGGGGCGTTCAGCAGCATCGCGTGCACGATCGGCGCGCCGCAGTAATGCGTGACCTCGTGGTCGCGGATCAGGTCCAGGATCGGCTTCGCCTCGACCTTGCGCAGGCAGACATTGGTGCCCGCCATGGCGGCGACGGTCCAGTTGAAGCACCAGCCGTTGCAATGGAACATGGGCAGCGTCCACAGGTACACCGGATGCTTGGGGATCGACCAGTCGACGATGTTGGAGACCGCATTCAGATACGCGCCGCGGTAGTGGTAGACGACTCCTTTCGGACTGCCCGTGGTCCCCGAGGTGTAGTTGAGCGCGATGGCGTCCCATTCGTCGGGCGGGTAGCCCCAGGCGAACTCCGGGTCGCCCTCGAAGAGGAAATCCTCGTACTCGACCGAGCCCAGCGCCTCGCCGCCCTCGAAGAGAGTGTCGTCCACGTCCACCACCAGCGGCTTCCCCTTCATCAGCGCCAGCGCCTTGCCGACGATCGGCGCGAACTCGCGGTCGGTGAACAGGATCTTCGCCTCGCCGTGGTCGAGCATGAAGGCGATGGCCTGCGCGTCCAGGCGGGTATTGAGCGTGCACAGCACCGCGCCGAACATGGCCGGCCCGAAGTGCAGCTCGATCATCGCCGGCACGTTCGGCAGCATGGCCGCGACGGTGTCCCCGCGCCCCACGCCGCGTTTCTGCAGCGCGCCGGCGAGCCGCCGGCTGCGCTCGTACACCTGCGCCCAACTGCGCCGCACCTCGCCGTGCACGACGGCGAGCCGCTCGGGATACACCTGCGCCGCCTTCGCCAGGAACGACACCGGGGTCAGCGGCGTGAAGTTGGCGGCGTTGCGGTCCAGTCCGGAAGCGTAGGGACTCCTCATGGCGCCCTCCTCAGGCGATGCGCGTTTCCTGCCGCGTGCCCAGGCCCGCGACACGCTCCGCCGACTTGACGGTGTTTCCGACCAGCATGGCGATCGTCATGGGCCCCACGCGACCGGGCACCGGCGTGATGAACGACGCGACCTTCGAGACCGGCCCGAAGTCCACGTCGCCCGCGAGCTTGCCGTCGGCCAGGCGGTTGATGCCCACGTCGATGACCGCGGCACCCGGCTTCACCATGTCCGCCGTGATCATGCGCGGTTTGCCGACCGCGGCCACGAGGATGTCGCCCTGCCGCGTGATGGAGGCCAGGTCCTTCGTCTTCGAGTGGCAGGTGGTGACCGTGGCGCCGGCGTGCAGCAGCAGCAGGCCCATGGGCTTGCCGACGATGTTGGAGCGCCCGACCACGACCGCGTGCCGGCCCTCGATCGCGATCTGCTCGTGCTCGAGCATCTTCATCACGCCCCATGGCGTGCAGGGATAGAAGGCCTCATCGCCCACCACCAGCGCGCCCACGTTGTGGTAGTTGAAGCCGTCCACGTCCTTCCCGGGCGCGATGCCGCCGATCACCGCGCGTGGGTCGATGTGCCTGGGTAGCGGGAGCTGCACCAGGATGCCGTGGATGTCGGCGTCGTCGTTGAGGCCGTGCACGAACTTGAGCAGGTGCGCCTGCGTCGTGTCCGAAGAGAGCGCGTGCACTTCCGAGTGCATCCCGATCGCCTCGCACGCCAGAGCCTTGTTGCGCACGTAGACCTTGCTCGCCGGGTCGTCGCCCACGATCACGACCGCCAGACCGGGCACCACCCCCAGCTCCTTCAGGCGTGCGACGCGGATGGCGAACTCGGCGCGGAACTGCGCCGCGATGGACTTTCCGTCGATGAGGCGTGCGGTCATGGCTGGGCTACCGGATCCTGTGCAGTTGTTCTTCAGTCATCACCGCATCGACGGGTACATCGTGCGCTTCGCGCGGGAGACGCTCGACGAAGAGCGGCGCCGGCAACGCGACCACGCGGAACTGCCGCGGCGGGCTGCCCGCCAGCAGCCGGTCGAAATACCCTGCCCCGTACCCGAGCCGATGGCCCTCGCGATCGACCGCGAGCGCAGGCACCAGGACCACGCCCACCTCCCCGATCTCCACGCGCCGGCAACGCTCGGGATCGGGCTCCTCGATGCCCCACATCCCGGGCACGAGGTCGGCGCCGAGATCGCGCACCGCGTAGAGCTCGAGCATGCGCGGCTTCTTCACCACCCGCGGCAGGACCAGCATCTTACCGTCCGCGAGCACCGCCTCTGCAAACGCGCGCGTGTCCCACTCCGTGCCGATGGAGAGCGTGGCGAGCACGGCGCGCGCATCGCGGTACTCGGGCAGCTCGCGCAGGCGCCTCGCCATGGCGCCGGAAAACGCCTCGCTGCCGTGCGCGAAGAGGCCGTCGCGAATGGCGAGGTAGCCGCGCCGGAGCGCCGCCTTCTCGGGATCGGGCGCGCCGGGGACGGTGAAGCGCGCGAGGGCAAGGCGAATCGCGGCGATCTTCACCTCGGTCTCCTCGAACTCCCCTTCGGGCGACGAGTCCGCCACGATGCCCCCTCCGGCGTAAAAGCGCAGGCTGCCCTCGGCCACCACCGTGGTGCGGATCGGGATGTTCATGTCCATGCGTGCGGCGGCGGAGAAGTAGCCGATCGCGCCGCAGTACACCTCGCGGCGGTGCGGCTCGAGCTCGTCGATGATCTCCATGGCGCGCTTCTTCGGCGCGCCGGTGATGGAGCCGCCGGGGAAGCACGCCTCGAGGAGGTGCAGCGCGTCGCGGCCGGCTGCCAACCTCCCCGTCACCGTGCTCACCAGATGGTGGACGGTCGCGAAGCTCTCCAGCCGGCAGATCTCCGGGGCCGCGACGCTGCCGGGCTCGCACACGCGGCCGATGTCGTTCCTCAGCAGGTCCACGATCATCACGTTCTCCGCGCGGTCCTTCTCGGAGGCGAGCAACTCGGCCCTCGCGGCGGCGTCCTGCGCGGGATCGGCGCGGCGCCGGCGCGTGCCCTTGATCGGGCGCGTCAGGACCTCGCGGCCTTCCACCGTCACGAAGCGCTCCGGAGAGCTCGAGAGCACGCAGCCGAACGGATACTCGAGGAAGGCGCCCATGGGAGCGGGATTGGTGTCGTGCAGGTGGCGGTACAGGTCCCACGGGTCGCCGCTGCAGCCGACGCGAAACTCGCGCGTGAGGTTGGCCTGGTAGCAGTCCCCCGCGCGGATGTACTCGATGATGCGCGCCGCCCTCGGCAGGTAGTCGTCGCGATCGAGCGTGGAGGCGATCTCGCCCAGCACGCGGAAGGGCTCGCGCGTTGCGCGCTCCTTGGCGAGCATCCGCACGCGCAGCTCCTGGGCTTCGCGATCGGTGAAAGTCGCCAGCGAAGTGATCGCCGCCTTGCGCTCGAGGTGGTCGATCACGAGCGTCCAGGGATAGATGCCGAGGGCGGCCTCGGGGAGGAATGCGGCGGTGCCCGGCTTGTCGATCGGAAGGCGTGCGGCGGCGCGTCCCAGCTCGTAGCCGAAATAGCCGATGGCCCCACCCGCGATCGGCCAGTCGCCGCTGGACGAAGACGGACCGGTGCGGCTCAGCAGCTCGCGCGCCGCGCTGAACGCGGCAGGGGACAGACCCCTTGGCCCGGGGCCAAGGGGTAACCGCACGACGAGGGTCTCGATCGGCGCGGCGGCGATGACGTCGTAGCGGCCCGTGGTGCGCGCGGGATCGCCGCTGTCGAGGAACACGGCCCAGCCCAGCGGCCGCACCGACTCGAACCAGGCATGGCGGTCGGCGCAGCGCGTGGATTCGTCGTACGGAAGCTCGACCGGTTGCGCCATCCCCGTATTCTAGTGTGTAGCATTGCGCCGATGCTCCGCTGGAACGATCGCCTTTGCGTGGTGCTCCTGCTGGCCGTCCAACTGGGGATCGCCCTGGTGGTGCGGCCGCGCGGCGATTTCCCGATCAACGACGACTGGGCCTTTGCCCACAGCGTCCAGTGGCTGCTCGCCGAGCATCGCGTCCGGCTCTCCGACTGGATCGCGATGAACCTGCTCCCGCAGACGCTCGCCGGCGGGCTCGTGGCCGCGGCGTTCGGTTTCTCGTTCGAGGCGCTGCGCCATCTCACGCAGGCGGTGGCGGCGCTGGCCAGCCTCGCCGCGTTCCACTGGTTCCGCGCCAACCGGCTCGAGCCCGTGCCTGCTCTGGTCGCTACTCTCGCGGTGATCGCGTTTCCGGCCTGGCCGCAGCTCGCGAACTCGTACATGTCGGACCTCTACGGGCTGCTCTTCGCTCTTCCTGCCGCGACGCTGTTCCTGCGCTCGCTGGACGAGCCTTCGCGCGGGCGGCTGATCGCGGCCACGCTGCTCGCCGCGGCCGGCGTGCTGCAGCGCCAGGTGGTGCTGGTCGTGCCCTTCGCGTTCATGGCGGCCTGGCTGTGGAGCCGGCGGCCGTGGACCGCGCGCGTGCTGGCGATCGGCGTGGCGCCGTTCGCCGTCGCCTGCGCGGCCGAGCTCGCGTATCGCTTCTACCTCGAGACCGGGCCGGGCCTTCCGGAAGCGCAGCAGTACCTCCATGGCCGTGTCTTCCCGCTGCTCCTGAAGGTGGTCGCGGGCGACGAGGGCCATCGCGCTTACGTGGGCACGAACCTGCTTTCGATGGTGGGTTACCTCGGACTCTTCCTGTTTGCGTGGGCGGCGTACTGGGGAATGGGAGGGGCCTCGCGGGCCGCGCGCGTCGGCGTGGTCGCGGGCGGCGCACTGCTCGCCATCCTGGCGCTCGCGTTCGAGACCCTCCCCCCCTTCCTGCCCTTGCAGCTCGTGGACGCGGCGGGGATCGGCCCGTTCACTCTCTATGACGGGATTCCGCGCGGCATCGACGGGCTGGATCGCAGCCCCGGCATCCTCTGGCGCGTGGCCGGCGTGGCCGCCGCCTTCGGCGTTGCGGCGCTGT
>JBKJYC010000454.1:0-9026 GCA_046715885.1 Usitatibacter sp. | reverse complement strand
TTCAAGCTCTGCAAGGGCAGCGTGGAGCAGGTGCTGGAGGACGGCTCGTACAAGCAGTTCTACATGCACCGCACCGGCCACTGGCTCGGCCTCGACGTGCACGACGCCGGCGACTACATGCGCAAGGGCAAGTGGCGCAAGTTGAAGCCCGGCATGGTGCTCACCGTGGAGCCAGGCCTCTACATCCGCCCCGCCCCCAACGTGCCGAAAGCGTTCTGGAACATCGGTGTTCGCATCGAGCACGACGTGCTCGTCACCTCGAAGGGCCGCGACGTTCTCACGAACGCCTGCCCCAAGAAGGTGAAGGACGTCGAGGACGCGGTACGGGGAAAGTAGGAACGGTCCCCATTCGGCCCGGGCCCTAGGAGATGGGGACAGACGCTCTGGATGTGGCCATCATCGGCGCCGGCCCGGTCGGCTCGGCGGTTGCCGCGCTCTGCGCGGGGGCGGGCCTCTGCCTCGGCGTCTTTGAAGCGCGCACCGGCCGCTCCAACGATGCACGCACTCTCGCCCTTTCCCATGCGAGCCGCTGCCTCCTCGAAGAGGTGAACGCCTGGCCCTCGCAGGCCGCGACGCCCATCGAATCGATCCACGTCTCGCAAAAAGGCGGGCCCGGGCGCACGCTGATCGAGGCGTCGGAGCAGGGCCTGCCGGCGCTCGGTTACACGGTGGCCCACGCGGCCCTGGAGTGCGCGCTCGAGGCGCGGCTTCGGGACGCGGGTGTGGACGTGGCGTACGGTCATTCCTGCGAGGCGATCACACTCACGCGCGATGCCGCCGAGGTGCGGTTTGCATCGGGACGCGCGGTGAGCGCCCGCCTGCTCGTCCTCGCCGACGGCGGCGCCAACTCCACGAAGATCCCGGGCATTGCGTACACGTCGAAGGACTACGGGCAGCAGGCCGTGACCGGGACGGTGCGCACCGACCGCGAACACGGCCAGCGCGCCTACGAGCGCTTCACCACGCAGGGCCCGGCCGCGTTGCTTCCGGTCGGCGACCGCTACGCCCTCGTCTGGACCGCCGCGCCCGACGAGGCGAAGCGCCTCCTCTGTCTCGACGACGCGGCTTTCCTGCTGGCGTTGCAAGAGCATTTCGGCGACCGCGCGGGACGCTTCGTGGGCGTGGGCGCGCGCGCCGCCTTCCCGCTGCGGCTTCGCGCGGTCAACTCGCCGGTGGCGCTGCGCACCGCGATCGTGGGCAATGCCGCACAGGCGCTGCACCCCATCGCGGGACAGGGACTCAACCTCGGCCTGCGCGACGCCGCCCAGCTGGCCGAGGCCATCGCCTCGACGCCGCGCGAGGCGCTGGGCAGCGAGGCAATGCTCCGGGACTATCGCGACGCGCGGCACCGCGACGCGACGCGCGGCGTTGCATTCACCGATTTCCTCGTATCGGCATTTGCCGACGCGCGCCGCATTCCCACGTGGGGGCGCGGGTTGGCGCTGGCCGCGCTCGACCTCCTGCCTCCCGCCCGGCGACGCCTGGCCGAGCGGATGATCGGCGGGGCGCCCGCGCCATGACGCGACCGCGCATCATCGTGGCCGGCGGCGGCCCGGTGGGACTCGCCTTCGCCTGCGCCGTTCGCGGATTCGAGGTGCGCGTGCTCGAGGCTTCGCCCGCGCGCGCCGTGCCCTCCGACGGTTTCGACCTTCGCGTCTTCGCCGTGAGCCCGGGGACCCGCGACCTGCTTCGCGAGCTCGAGGCCTGGCACGGGCTCGACGCGAAGCGCATCGCACCGGTGAAACGCATGGAGGTCTTCGGCGACGAGGACGCACGCATGCGCTTCGCCGCGCCACCGGGCACGGCCCTGGCGTGGATCGTCGAAGCGGGCCGGCTCACCGCCGCCCTCGAGGCGCGCGCCGCGCAGCTCGCCCACGTAGTCGTAACGCGCGCCACTCCCGCGAGCGGATTCGGCGCGGCTGCCGCGGGCGCCTGGGCCGAGTTGGGTAGCGGCGAGCGCGTCGAGGGCGACCTCCTGGTCGGCGCGGACGGCCCCGACTCGCCGGTGCGCGCGGCCCTCGGAATTTCCGCGGAAGAGCGTCCCTACGGCGAGACGGCGGTCGTCGCGCACTTCGACGCCGAACGCGATTCACAGGGCGTCGCACGGCAATGGTTCCGCTCCGACGGCGTGCTGGCGTGGCTGCCGCTGCCGGGACGCCGCATCTCCATCGTGTGGTCGGCACCATCCGCGATCGCCGACGAGCTCGCCGCACTGGAGCCCCAGGCGCTCGCCGAGCGTGTGCGCGACGCCGGCGGCGCCTGTCTCGGCGACTTGCGGCTTGCATCGGGCGTCGCGCGCTTTCCGCTGCGGCTCACGCGCGTGACGCGACCGGTGGCGCCGGGCGCCGCGCTGATCGGCGATGCGGCCCACTCCGTGCATCCCCTGGCGGGCCAGGGCGTCAACCTCGGTTTCCAGGACGCGCGCCTGCTCGCCGCGACGCTCGCCGCGCGTTCGCCGCTCGAAAGACCGGGAGACCTGGGAGTGCTCCGGCGCTATGCGCGCGCGCCGCGAGGACGTCGGCGCGATGCAGCTCGTGACCGATGGCCTCGACCGCCTCTTCGCCTCGCGCCGGCCGGGCTTCGCCGCGCTTCGCAATGCGGGCCTGGCCGCATTCGACCGCAGTGCCTGGGCCAAGCGGGTCCTCGCCGAGCGGGCAATGCGATAATGCCTGCGGCGCGTGAACCTTGAGAGGCGCGCGCTGCCCAAGCCCAAACCCCTCGCGGCCTTCCCATGAAAATCCTATCCTCGCTGTCCGCCGCCCTGCTCGCGCTGGGCCTTTCGCTGTGCGCCCATGCGCAGAGCCCCGACCAGGTGAAGGCGGAGCTGAGGAAGCGCTTCCCCGACGCGCCGATCGATTCGGTGCGCAAGCTCACCTACGGCAACCTCTTCGAGGTCATCGGCGGCGGAGAGGTCTTCTACACCGACGACAAGGCGTCGTTCCTGATCGTGGGCGGCAACCTGATCGACACCCGCACGCGCGAGAACGTGACGGAAGCGCGCACTCGCCAGCTCTCCGCGGTGAAGTTCGATACGCTGCCCCTCAACGATGCGGTGAAGATCGTGCGCGGCAACGGCTCGCGCAAGATCGCGCTCTTCGAGGACCCCACCTGCGGCTACTGCAAGCGCTTCGAGCGCGACCTGGCCACCGTGAACGACATCACGGTGTACGTCTTCCTCTATCCCATCCTCTCGCCGGAAGCGACCGAGAAGTCGAAGGCGGTGTGGTGCGCACCCGACCGCGCGAAGGCGTGGATGGACCTCATGTTGAAGGACATCAATCCTGCCGGCCCTGCAACGTGCGAAAACCCGATCGAGAGGATCGTGGCCTTCGGCCGCGAGAAGCGCATTCAGGGAACGCCGACGGTCTTCTTCGAGGACGGCGAGCGCGTGCCCGGCGCGATGACGAAGGAGCAGTTCGAGAAGCGCCTCGCCGACGCGAAGCTGGCGACGGCGAAAGCCGCGAAGTAGCCGCTAGCGGGCCGCGCCAGCGACCGCGAAAAGCCCGATCACGCAGGCCAGGCCCGCCAGCCAGATCAGCGAGCGCAACGCGGGCTTGTCCGCGAGGTACGCGGCGGTGTAGGCGACGCGCACGGCGACGAATGCGATCGCCAGCAGGTCGATCGTGCCCTGCGGGGCGCGCGCAAGGTGCGCGACAATGACCGCCGCGGCGAAAGGCGCGAACGCCTCGAAGTGATTCTGGTGCGCGTGCGTCGCGCGCTTGCGCCAGCCCTCGAGCCGGGCCTCCCACTCGCGCGGCGAGCGGTTGTTGTAGCCGCGCTGGTACTTGGCGATGCCGATGGACACATACGGCAGGAGCGCCGCGGCGAGGATGCACCAGAATGCGATCGTCATGGCAAGGTCCTCACGCTGTTGCCCGGCTTGATGGGAGAAGGTGGCGGGTAACCCTTGGGCAGCAAAACCCACATGCGCCCAGCCTGCCGCATCTTGCCGGCCTGCGCGCCAGCCGCGTCACCAAAGCCCCAGAAGAAATCCGCGCGAACGCCGCCAGCGATGGCGCCGCCGGTGTCCTGCGCGACCATGAGGCGGTTCAGCGGTTGCGGCGAATTGGGCCATGTCGTTGCGAGGTACACGGGAACGCCCAGCGGCACCACGCGTGCATCCACCGCGATGGAGCGCTCCGCCGTGAGGGGCACGCCAAGCGATCCGAGGGGGCCGCCCAGGTCCTTCGGCAGCTCGCGGAAGAAGACGTAGCTCGGGTTCGCGTTCAGGAACTCCGGCAGCTTCTTCGGATTGCGCCGTGCCCACTCCTTGATTCCTTGCATGGACGCCCTTTCCGCGGGCAGCTCGCCGCGCTGGATCAGCAGTCGGCCGAGGGAGCGAAAGGGATGCCCGTTCTGGTCGGCATAGCCCACGCGCATGCGCTCGCCGCTCTCGAGCTCGACCTGGCCCGATCCCTGGATGTGCAGGAAGAAGGCATCGACGGGATCGTCCACCCACGCGAGCTCGAGACCCTTCAAGGGACCGGGTTCGCGGTCGATGTCGCCGCGCGCGAGGTACGGCACCACCTTGCTGCCCTCGATGCGCCCGCGCAGCCGCCGGTTCTTCAGCTCCGGATACACCGAGGAGAGGTCCACGGTCAGCATGTCCCGGGGCACGGCGTAGAGCGGGTACGCGAATCGCGCCGAACGCACGCGGCTGCCGCGGAGCAGCGGCTCGTAGTAGCCCGTCACCATGCCGGTCATTGTGTCGTCGGCATTCAGCACCTGGTAGGGATCGAAATTCAGCTCGAAGAATGCGGCGATGTCGCGCTCCGCGGTGCTGCCCGCCAGTGTGGCGGCGCCGGCGCACACGCCCCTCCACGCGTCTTGCTTGTCGAGCGCCGAGCAGCCGCGCAGGAAAGCGCCGAGCGAGTCGCGCAGCGTGTCGCGGCCCCATTCGGGAAGATCGGGCCAAGACGCGGGCTGCAGCCGGCCGCGAAAATCGGGGTCGGGCACCGATGGCGGGGGCTCCGCGGTCGCCGGCGGGCAAACGGGCTTTTCGGCCGGCGGGCAGATCAGCGATTCGGAAGGCAGCGCGGCGGTTCTTGCGGGGGGAGCGCTCGCGCAACCGGCGGCGAGAAGGAGCGCTAGGAGGATCGGGGCGAGGCGGCGCGGCATCGCGGCGAGTATAGACTGGCGGTCGCTCCGCACGTCGCCTCGGCGAGGGGAATTCGAGATGGGTTGGGTGTTCCTGGAAATCGTCGTCGTGCTGGCGATCGCGGTAGGGATCGTCTGGTGGACGCTGCCGAAGAAACCGAAGTAGCGCGCCTTCAATGCAGGACGCGCGGCACGCTCAACGTGAACTCCGGAATCGGCGCCTCGAAGCGCGTGCCGTCATCGGCCAGCATCTGGTAGCTGCCCCGCATCGTTCCCACCGCGGTGGGGATCGAGGAGCCGCTCGAATATTCGAACGTGTCGCCGGGCTTCAACGTCGGCTGCTCGCCGACCACGCCCATGCCGCGCACTTCCTGGACCTGGTTCTCCGCATCGGTGATGATCCAATGGCGGCTCACGAGCTGCGCGGGGACCTCGCCGTTGTTGGTGATGCGGATCGTGTACGCGAAGACATAGCGGTCTTCCTCCTCGTCCGACTGGTCCGGGAGATAGGTCGAATGCGCAGTCACCGCTACGCTGTATTTCTTCGCTTCCGGCATGCTTTCATGGTAGCAGGAAACCGCCGGCGCCCCTCGGCGCCACCGGGCGTTTCCACGTAGAATCTCACGTCCGCCGCCCGCTCTTGCCGACATGGCCCCGAACACTTTCCGCATCGCCCCGAGCATCCTCTCCGCCGACTTCGCCCGCCTCGGCGAGGAGGTGCGCGGCGTGATCGCCGCCGGGGTCGATCTCATCCACTTCGACGTGATGGATAACCATTACGTTCCCAATCTCACCGTCGGCCCGCTGGTCTGCGAGGCGATCCGGCCCCACTGCAGCGTGCCCATCGACGTGCACCTCATGGTGACGCCGGTGGATCGCATCGTCCCCGACTTCGCCAAGGCCGGGGCGTCGATCATCAGCTTCCACCCCGAGGCGAGCGGGCACGTGCACCGCACGCTGGCGCTGATCCGCGACCAGGGCTGCAAGGCCGGTCTCGTCTTCAATCCCGCGACGCCGCTCGATCACCTCGACCACGTGATGGACATGGTGGACCTGGTGCTGATCATGTCGGTGAACCCGGGCTTCGGCGGCCAGGCGTTCATCGTCTCCGTGCTGGACAAGGTGCGCGAAGTGCGGCGGCGCATCGACGCGAGCGGTCGCGACATCTGGCTGGAAGTCGATGGCGGCATCAAGGCCGACAACATCGGCGCGGTTGCGAAGGCGGGTGCCGATACGTTCGTCGCCGGCTCGGCGATCTTCGGCGCGAAGGACCGCGCCGACGCGGTGCGCGCGCTTCGCTCGGCGCTGGCGCAGCGCTAGCCTACCGCCGGCATCCCCTGCGCGCGAGGAGCATGCACGTCGCGAATCGACTGGCGGCCGCGGAGCGATCCTTTCGAAGCGGCGGGGTGATCGACGCGGAGCGCATTTTGAAGCGCGTCCTCGCCTCCGATCCCGCGAGTACCAAGGCCAACGAGCTGTTCGCGTACATTCTCGGCAATCGTGGCGATGTCGAGGGCGCGCTGCGCCGCCTGCAGATCGCCACCCGCCGGGCGGGGGATTGGAGCTGCGTCATCGATGCAGTTCGCGAGGCGCTTGCCACATGGAGACCGGGCGCGTGCGCGTAGAGCTTTCCCACGTGAGAGCGGTGTTGGTGGATCTCGACGGCACGCTGATCGATACCGCGCCCGACCTCGCCACCTCCGCGAACGCAATGCTTGCGTCACTGAACCGCGACGCGCTCGCCGAAGCGCGGGTCGCGGAGTTCATCGGCCAGGGAATCTCGAATCTCGTGCGCCGCGTGCTGGCGGAAAGCGGCGGCGAGACGTCCACGGCATCGTTCGAGCGCGCCCTCGCGTTGTTCGAGGCTGCCTACCTCGATCACGTCGCCGACCGCTCGCGTCCCTATCCGGGCGTCGTGCCGGGCCTCGAGCGTTTCCGCGCGGCCGGCATTCCCGTCGGATGCGTCACCAACAAGGCGTCGCGATTCACGCTGAAGCTGTTGACGGCCACCGGCCTTCGCCCCTATCTCGGCTGCGTGGTCAGTGGCGACGACGTGGCGCGCAAGAAGCCTGCGCCGGATGCCCTGCTCGCCGCCGCAGCCGCACTCGGCGTCGAGACCCGCGCCGCGTGGGTGATCGGCGACTCGGCCAACGACGTGAAGGCGGCACGCGCCGCAGGCTGCACCGTGGCGGTCGTGCCCTACGGCTATCGCGAAGGACTCGCGGTCGAGGTTCTCGGCGCCGATGCGATCGTCGCGAGCCTGGAAGAGGCTGCCGGATGGATTACAATGACCGCGTAGTTCAACCCCAGGGCCGAATCCCATGTCACTGCGCGGAAAGCACCTCGGTTGGCGATGGCAGAGCTGGCGCTAGCGCGCTACGCCTGTGCGTCCCCTTGCCGAAGTGAACCGTGTGGTGACCCATGACTGAATCCGAATTTCTGGCGCTCGGCCGCGCCGGCTTCAACCGAATCCCGCTCGCGATCGAGACGCTCGCCGATCTCGACACGCCGCTCTCCATCTACCTGAAGCTCGCCAACCGGCCGGGCTCCTACCTGCTCGAATCGGTGATCGGGGGCGAGCGCTTCGGGCGCTACTCGATCGTGGGATTGCCGGCGCGCGAGCGGCTGGAGTGCGCCGGACAGCGCGTGACGCTCAGGCGCGACGATGCCGTGGTGGAGCAAGCGCTGGTGGAGGACCCCCTCGAGTTCGTGGATGCCTACCTGCGACGCTTCAAGGCGGCCGCGCCCCCACCGGCCCTGCGGTTCGCCGGCGGCGTCGCCGGCTATTTCGGTTACGACACCGTGCGCTACATCGAGCCGCGTCTGCGGCGCGAACCGAAGCCCGATCCCCTCGGGCTCCCCGAGATCCGGTTGCTGCTCTCCGAGGAGCTCGCGGTCGTCGACAATCTCTCTGGAAAGCTCCACCTGGTGGTATATGCCGACCCCGCCAGGCCCGACGCATACGCGCGATCGCACGAGCGTCTCCAGGCGCTGCGGGCACGCCTTCGGGACCACGCCGGACTGCCTGCGCACACGATGCAGCCCGAGGGTGAGGCGCCGCGCTCGAACGTCGGCGAGGCCGCGTTCCATGCCGCCGTCGCGAAGGCGATGCACTACATCACCGAGGGCGACATCATGCAGGTGCAGGTGTCGCAGCGGCTCTCGCAGCCCTTCACGGCTTCGTCCGTCAACCTGTACCGGGCGCTGCGCTCGATCAATCCCTCTCCCTACATGTTCTATTTCGACTTCGGCGACGCGCAGCTGGTCGGCGCCTCCCCGGAGATCCTGGTGAGGCGCGAGGGCGACAAGGTGACGCTGCGGCCTATCGCGGGCACCCGCAAGCGGGGTGCGACCCCGGAGAAGGACCTCGAAATGGAGCGCGAACTGGTGAGCGATCCGAAGGAGCGGGCCGAGCACCTGATGCTGATCGACCTCGGGCGCAATGACGTGGGCCGCATTGCCAGGACCGGGACCGTCAAGGTGACGGAGACGATGGTGGTCGAGCGCTATTCGCACGTGATGCACATGGTGTCGAACGTCGAGGGTGAGGTGGACCCCGCGCTCACTCCGAAGCAGCTGCTGCGGGCGACCTTTCCCGCGGGCACGGTCACCGGGACGCCGAAGGTTCGTTCGATGGAGATCATCGACGAGCTGGAGCCGGAGCGGCGCGGCGTCTACGCGGGCGCGGTGGGCTCCATCGGTTTCCACGGCAGCATCGACCTCGCGATCGCCATCCGCACCGGCGTGGTGAAGGACGGCCAGCTGCATGTGCAAGCCGCCGCGGGCATCGTCGCCGATTCCATTCCCGACAATGAGTGGCGCGAGACGCAGAACAAGGCGCGTGCCGTGCTCGCCGCGGCCGAGCAGGTGCACGCCGGCCTCGACGCGCCGATCGTGTGAGGGGCCCGCCATGCTGCTCATGATCGACA
>JBKJYC010000453.1:0-4082 GCA_046715885.1 Usitatibacter sp. | reverse complement strand
GAGGTAGATCGCGAGCTGGGGCTGCGAGCGCTCGAGCGCCTCGCCCAGTCCGCGCTCGAGGTGCCACAGGTACTCGTCGTCGCGAGCGCCGTCGGGTAGCTCGATGTCGAGGTCACCAGCCACCTTCTGGAACGGGAAGTTCCTGGCGCCGTGGATCGAGAACGTGAAGACCGAGTCGTCGCCGGCGAAGATCGACGCGGTGCCGTTGCCCTGGTGCACGTCGCAATCGACGACGAGCACCCGGGCGAGCCCGGCTTCGGCCTGCATGGCGCGCGCGGCGATGGCGGCGTCGTTGAACACGCAGTAGCCCTCACCGCGGTCGCGAAAGGCATGGTGGGTGCCGCCTGCCAGGTTCGCCGACCATCCCGTGCACAGCGCCTCGCGGCATGCGGCCAGCGTGGCGCCCGCGGAGCGACGCGAACGCTCGACCATCGCCTCCGACCACGGGAAGCCGATCGCCTTCATTTCGGCGGCCGAGACCTCACCGGATTTCATGCGATCGAGGTAGCGCGGGCAATGCGCGCGCGTGATCTCGGCGTCCGTCGCGGCGTCGGGCACACGGAAATCGGAACGCAGGAAGTCCCCCGCAGCGGCCAGCCGTTCGCGCAGCTTCGCGTACTTCGCCATCGGAAACCGGTGCCCGGCCGGAAGCGGCAGGATGTAGTGGTCGGCGTAGAAAAGCATTTCTCAGGGGCGAAGGGTGAGGGTGTGGCGCGCCTCGATCTTGTCGCGCTTGGTGGGGATGGTGATGTATTCCACCTTCGCCCAGCGCTCGGCGAAGCTCGCGTACCAGGGCGACATGACGTTGCCCGACTGCCCCGTGGACTGCATGAAGAACGACTTGTCCAGGTCCTCGAAGTCGTAGATCGCGCGCAGGCTCGGCGCATGCCGGTTCGCGAACGGCCGATCCTCGTCGCGGACGGTGAAATGCCCGACGTTCACGGTGTAGGTGTCGCCCGCGGTCTCGGGCTCGACGTTGAAGAGGCGCGAGACCACCGGGAAGAACCCGAAGGGGCGATGGCTGCCGGCCGCCACGTGCGCCGCGCCCCAACGCCACTTCGCCGCGTCGCCGTAGCGCGCGTCGAGGTCCCTCGCGGCGAGATCGAGCGCCTGGGACGCCATCGCCACGCAGCTCTCGGCCGCGGGCGTGCGCACGTCGTCGCACCAGCGACCGAGCCCACCCTCGTCCTTCATCACCGCGATCATGAACTGCGCGCGCAGCTCCCATACCTCGGGGAAGAGCTCGCCCAGCTCGTCGGAGTACACCAGCCGCGTGAGCTCGCGGTACCACGCGGCGAAGGCGAGCGCTTCGGGCGAGCCCGTCGTCATCCTGCCTTTCCAGCCCTGCAGCGCCTGGAGCGCGCGCTGCCCACCCTCCGTTCCCGGCTTCGCGGAGCGCAGCACCGGCAGCAGCTCGCGCGCGAGCCGTGACTCGTTGTCGGCCTGCATGCGCGCGAAGGTCTCGCGCGAGTGCTTGGCGTGCGCCGCCAGCAACTCCTCGATGCGCTCGGCGCGGTACGGCGGGAACCAGTCGGACGTGATGAAGTGCGGGTATCCCGGCGGCGTCACCTTGTGGTTCGCGGTGACGATCGTGCCGCCGTCGCGCGTGGCGGGCAGCTCCTCGAAGGCGAGGAAGCCCTGCCAATCGTACTTCGCTTCCCAGCCCGGGACGGGAATGCGGCCCATCGCCGCGTTGTCGGGATGGCGTCGCGGCACCAGGGCCGGCGCCACGAACCCGATGCGCCCCTCCGAGTCCGCGTAAACGAGGTTCTGCTGCGGCGCATGGAAGTCACGCGCGGCGGCGATCAGCGCATCGGCGTTGCGCGCCCGGTTCATCGCGAGCCCGGCGCGCGCCGTCGCGTTCTCCTCGGAGAGCGCGGCCCACGCGAGCGCGAACACATACCCTTTCGGAGCGTTCTTCGCCGCGGAAGCCACGACGTCCGAGATGACCGGGCCGTGCCGCGTCGAGCGCACCTGGATGCGCCGCTCTGCGCCACCGACCCGGATGACTTCCTCGCGAACCTCGAACCGCGCTTTCCCCGTCGGCGTGAGATAGCTGTTCTCGTCGTCGGGTGCCACGCGCTCCACGAAGAGGTCCTGTGTGTCACCGTTGGTGGTCGTCATCGACCAGGCGATGCGATCGTTGCGGCCGAGCACGACGAAGGGCACGCCCGGGAGCGTGCCGCCCACGACGTTGCCCTGCGGCGTGGACACATGGGCGAGGTACCAAAGCGCCGGCGCTTGCAGGCCGAGGTGCGGGTCGTTGGCGAGCAGCGGCTTGCCGCTCACGGTGCGCGCCCCGTCGACGACCCAGCTGTTGGATCCCACGGCTTCCTCGGCGCCGGGCGACACGGCAAGCATCGCGCCCGCCATCGGCGAGAGCTGCGCATACAGGGCCTTGAAATCCGGGAGCGGCACCGACGGATCGCCGGGGTATGCGGGAAGAAATTCGTTGGTCCTCTCGGGTCCCAGCTTCGCGGCGAAGCGAAGCCGGCCCAGCTCGGAGCGCCAGTTGCCCGAGAGGTCCCACGCCATCACCAGCAGCCAGGACACGGTGTCCGCCGGCTTCCACGGTTCGGGCTTCACGCGCAGCGCGTGGAATTCCACGGGCAGCGTCTGGCCGCCGGCGAGATAGGCGTTCACTCCGGCGCAATACGCCTCGAGGTGGGCGCGCGTCTGCGGATCGAGCCTGGCCGCGATGCGCTCGGCGGTGCGCGCGATGCCGAGCGTGCGCATGAGGCGGTCGGTGTCGAAGGCGCGCTCGCCGAGGATCTCGGCCAGGCGCCCGGCGCCCACGCGGCGCTGGAATTCCATCTGCCACAGGCGGTCCTGGGCGTGGGCATAGCCCATGCCGAACCAGCCGTCGCGCTCGGTGGCCGCGAAGATGTGCGGCACGCCTTCCCGGTCGCGAACCAGGGTGAGCGCCGCGCTCAGGCCGCTGACCGCGACCTCTCCGTCGATCTTCGGCAGCGACGTGCGCAGGAAAACCCACGCGCCGATGGCGGCCGCGAGCACGATGAAGAGGGTGAAAGCAAGGACGATCTTCGCGGCGCGCATCCCGCAATCATAGCGTCCGGCGACGGCCGGATGCTCCAGCCTCAAAGCGAAGGCGTGGGCCGGTTCGGATCGCCGCCGAGCTCCGCGGAGACGAAGGTGCCCCCTTGATGGCGCTCGGCCAGCGCGTCGGTGGCGGGCTTCTCGTTGCGCAGCACCTCTTCGGCCCATGCTTCGCTGTCGTCCTGCGGCTTGTAGCCCAGGCGTTGCGCGTTCGAGTTGTCGTACCAGGAACGCTTGTTTCCCGAGACGCCGTAGACGATCTCGAACCGGATGTCCGGATGCTCCACGCCGATCGTGACCAGTTGGGCCAGGTCGCGCGGCGAGATCCAGATCGCGAGGCGGCGCTTGTCCACCGGCTTCGGGTTAACGTTGCCGATGCGGATGCACAGCACCTCCAGGCCGTACTTGTCGGCGTACAGGCTGCCGATCGCTTCCCCGAAGATCTTCGAGACGCCGTAGCGGCTGTCGGGTTTCGGGTAGACGCGATGGTCGATCACCTCGTCGCGCCGGTAGAAGCCCACCGCGTGGTTGCTGGTGGCGAAGAGGATGCGCTTCACGCCGTTCATGCGTGCCGCCTCGAAGACGTTGTAGCAGCCGGAAATGTTGGCCGCGAGAATCGCTTCCCACGGGCCTTCGACCGAGAAGCCGCCGAGGTGCACGATCGCATCCACGCCGCGCGTGACCGGCATCACCTCTTCCATGCGCGCGATGTCGGCGCGCATGAACTCCTCGCCGGGTGCGAGGTTCGCGACGGGGTTCAGGTCCGAAAGCCGAAGCCGGTAGCGCCCGGAGAGCTCCCGGCGCAAGTGGCTGCCGACGTCGCCGGCCGCGCCGGTGATGAGAACGGTCTTCACTGGGTTTGCCTTTCTTTCATTGCGCCAACCTCGCGAGGCGCGAGGCCCGGTCTGCATTGACGGCGCCTTTCGGCGCGCGTCCCCTCGCGATCTCGGCGGCCTGGGCCACCGTTTCCAGCGCCTGGTGCTCCACGGCCTCGGGGGTGGTGCCGCCGATGTGCGGGGTGGCGA
>JBKJYC010000452.1:0-6050 GCA_046715885.1 Usitatibacter sp. | reverse complement strand
GACAGGATCTCCGCGGTGACGCCGCCGCCGGCGCCGCTGCCGATCACGACGACGTCGGCCTCCAGCACGAGGTCGCGCTCCAGCGCGGCCGCATCGATGGCCTTCCACCCGGAGGCGATGCCTTCGCGAACGGGGTCGCCGCTCATGCCTTCACTCCGGGAAGCGCAGGCGGGCCTGGATACCCGATCGCCGGCCAGGAGCGCGGGTTGCCATACCACGCCGCCTGCAGCAGTTGGGTGAGGGCCTGGTAGCCGGCGCGAAAGAGCGCGAAGCGGCTGTCGCGCCAGCGCGCCAGGAAAGCGCTCACCGCTTCCAGGCTCGCGTCCTCCCAGGGCGTCCATACGCCCGCGAGGGCAACGCGCGACGGTGCGTAGCGAAGCACGCTCAGAAGCTCGTCGATCTCCTTCTGCACGGCGGGGCTCAGCCCCGAAACGGCGCGGTCGAAGGCCTCGAGCACCTCGCGGATCGCGCTCGCGCGCTCCGCGGCCGGCACCGGGAGCATGTCGGCCAGCACCGCCGGAACGAGCGCCTCGATGAGGCCCGCCCCGCGCGCATCGAGAACGCGCAACGTGGCGCCGGGCGGCAACGCGGGCCGGTCGAGCAGGCGCGCGGCCACGAGGACGGCGGCGCCGGCGAGGCCCACCTGGAGGAAGCTTCTGCGGGAGAGCAAGGTCAGCGGAACAGGAACTTGACCAGCGCGTCGAAGCGCGCGCCGTAGGGCGGCCGGAAGAGCTTGAGACCGTTCAGCCGCGCCTGGTGGAACACCGACTTCCTCGCGGAGAACGTCTCGAAGCCCTCGCGGCCGTGATAGCGGCCCATGCCGCTGGCACCCACGCCGCCGAAGGGAAGGTCATCCTGCGCGACGTGCAGGATGGTCTCGTTCACCGAGGCGCCGCCGGAAACGGTTTCCGCCAGCACGCGTGCGACCGCCGCGCGGTCGTAGTCGAACACATAGAGCGCCAGCGGCCGCGGGCGCGCATTCACGTACGCAATGGCCTCGTCGAGCGTGCGATAGCCGACGACGGGCAGCACCGGACCAAAGATCTCCTCGCGCATCAATCGCAGGTCGTCCTTGGCGCCGAGCACGAGATGCGGGGCCAGCTTGTTGGTCGGCGACAAGTCTTCCTGGCCGGGGTTGATCTCGATCACAGCGGCATCCCGGGACCGCGCCTCATCGAGGAGCGCACCCAGCCGCGCCTTGTGCCGCGCGTTCACGATGGCCGTGTAGTCAGGGTTGTCGCGAAGCCGCGGGTAGAGCCGCGCCACGGCTCGGCGCGCGCCCGCCACGAAAGCCTCGACGTGCTCCTGAGGGACCAGCGCATAGTCCGGGGCGATGCACGTCTGGCCCGCGTTGAGGCATTTGCCGAACAGGATGCGGTCCGCGGCGTCCTCGATGGGGAAATCGCGCCCGACGATGGCGGGCGACTTGCCACCCAGCTCGAGGGTCACGGGCGTGAGGTGCTCCGCCGCAGCCCGCATGACCTGCTTGCCCACGGGCGTGGATCCGGTGAAGAGCAGGTGATCGAAAGGCAGCGCGCAGAAGGCCTGCGCGATCTCGGGCCCGCCATTGACGATGGAAAGGCGATCGGGCGCGAAGCGCTTCGCGACCAGGTCCGCCAGCAACGCGGCGGTTTCGGGCGCGGACTCCGACATCTTGACCAGGGTGCGGTTGCCCGCGGCCACGGCCGAGACGATGGGGCCCACGGCCAGGTAGAGCGGGTAATTCCACGGCACCACGATGCCTACGACGCCGAGCGGCTGGAACATCACGCGCGAGCGCCCCGGGAGGAACCAGAAGTTCGTCGAGCGGCGCTGGGGACGCATCCAGTGGCGCAGGTTGCGGCGCGCGTGGCGGATCGCCTCGAGGGAAGGAAACAGCTCGAGCAGGCGCGTTTCATGGCGGGAGCGGTTGCCGAAGTCACGGGAGATCGCCTTGGCGAGTTCCTCGCCGTTCCCGAGGAGGAGCCCCTCCAGGGCGTTCAGCGCCTCGAGGCGCGCCTCGCGGTCGAGTGGGGGCCCGCGGCGCGCGCTATCCTTCTGGCGCTCGAAAAGGCCCGTGAGCGGGGTGGTTTCGTCTCTGAGATTCAACGTTAATAAAACCCTATAATACTTTGATATGTATAGTTTTAATGTTAGGCATAAACGCCTGGCTGCGGCAAAATCAAACGCTCGTTTGAATCGATCGTTAGAATAACCCGAAACGTGACCGAAGCGACCGACCCTCCCGATCCCGAGGCACTGCGCAGCCACCTCCTGAGGCTCAAGGACATCCGTGGCCGCGACGCGAAGCATGGAACGCCGCCGCGCCTCGCGGAAGTGAAGCGCTGGCAGGCCGCTCGCCTCGCCGAGACGTACGCGGATCTCGCTGCCGACCCCAGGTATGCGCAGGCCACGCGTTTTTTCCTCGACGACCTCTACGGGCCGAAGGATTTCAGCGGCCGCGACGCCGCGATGCTGCGCATCTATCCGGTGATGGTGAAGATGCTGCCGGCCAGCGCCGTGCAGACCGCCGCGCTCGCGATCGAGGTGGACGCGCTTTCGGAGGAACTCGACCGCGAGCTGGCCCTGGCGCTGGAACCCGGTCAGATCGACGCGGACTCGTATGCGAAGGCCTATCGCGAGAGCTCGACGCGCGCCACGCGCGAGCGGCAGATCGAGCTGGTGCGGGAGGTGGGCCGGCGCCTCGACCGGCTGGTCGCCAGGCCGATGGTGTTCCAGACCCTGAAGCTGATGAGCACGCCCGCGAGGCTGGCCGGCCTCGCCGACCTGCAGACCTTCCTCGAGCGCGGCTTCGAATCGTTCCGCTCCATGGGCGGGGCGGAGGAGTTCCTCGCCACCATCGAGGCGCGCGAGCGCGCGATCGCTAAGCGCTTTTTTTCTTCGGCGCCGGCGCCTTTTTTGCCTTGACGGGCTCGGGCGCCGGCTTCGTGGCGGTGGCCTTGGCGGCGAAGAGCTTTTCCAGTTCCTCGTTCACCGCGCGCTCGATGGAGCCGCGCATCGCCTTCAGCAGGAATCCGAGCGTCACCGCGAGGTGCACGTCCTTGGCGGTGATGTCGAGGGTGCCGCTGACGCCGGGACGCTCGAACTTGAGCGTGTTGCCGCTCCACACCCCGCGCAGGTCGAACTTGCGGCCCAGCGTCTCGGCCATCCGATCGGCCGCGGCGCGTGCGGCCTCGAGGCCGAGGTCATGCGCGCGCCGCAGTTCGATGTCCGCCATTGGATCCCGACTTCAGTTGTCGATCTTGGCGCCCGACTCCTTCACGACCTTGCTCCAGCTCATGATCTCCGAGCGCACGAAGCGCTGGAATTCCGCCGGGGGAAGGCCGCCCAGGTCCGCGCCCTGCAGGTCCCAGACCTTCTTGATGTCCGGGTCCTGCAACTCCTTGGCGATCGCCCGGTACATCTTTTCCTGGATGTCCTTGGGCGTGCCCTTGATCGCGAAGACCGCATACCAGGTGGTGGTCACGAGGCCGTCGACGCCGGCCTCGGCCATCGTCGGGACTTCGGGGATGAGTGCATTGCGCTTGGCCGAAGACACCGCCAGCGGCCGAAGCTTGCCGGCCTTGATCTGCGGGCCCGAGGTGCCCATGCCGTCGAAGGCGAGGTCGACGACGCCGCCCAGCAAGTCCGGCATGAGCGGCCCCGCGCCGCGATACGGCACGTGTGTGATCTTGGTGCCGGTTTTCAGCTTGAAGAGCTCGCCCACCATGTGGTGCGTGGTGCCGTTGCCCGCGGAGCCGAAGTTGAGCTTGTCGGGATTGGCCTTGGCGTAGGCGATGAGCTCCTTCAGCGTCTTGAAATCGTGCTTTGGATGGAGAACCACGACGTTGGGCACGTAGGCGAGCACCGTGATGGGCTCGAAGTTCTTCTCCAGACCCTCGTAGGGCAGCTTGGTGTAGAGCGTCTCGGCGATCGTGTGGTGGACCGCGCCCACGAAAAACGTGTAGCCGTCCGGCGCCGCCTTCGAGGCCGTGGCCGCGCCGACCGTGCCGCCCGCGCCCGCGAGGTTCTCGATCAGCACGTTCTGTCCGAGGGCCTGCGACAGCTTCTGCGCGATCGGGCGCGCGAACGCATCCGTGCCGCCGCCGGCGGGGAAGGGGTTGATCCACTTGATCGGCTTGTTCGGCCAGTCGCTCTGCGCCTGCGCGGCGCCGAAAACCCCCAGCAATGCAGCCGCGGCAAGGCCGCGGATGAAAATGCGCTTCGACATCACACTCCTCCTTATCTCGTTATGGTCCTACTCTAACGCACCATCATGCCGCCCGGCGGACACCGATGCGCTTCCCGGCTTCCGCCGCCAGGTACTCCATGGCCGCATCGACGCCGCCTTTCCTGTGGGGCACGTCCGCCAACGCCAGGCCCATCTCCACGCCGGCAAGAGTGCCGGCCAGGGTGAGGTCGTTGAAGTCGCCGAGGTGGCCGATGCGAAACACCTTGCCGGCGAGCTTGGTAAGGCCGGTGCCGAGCGACATGTCGAACTGCTCGAGCACCAGCTTGCGAAAGCGGTCGGCATCGTGGCCCGGCGGCATCATCACCGCCGTGAGCGAGGAGCTGTATTCCTCGGGAACGGCGCAGAGGATTTCCAGGCCCCACGCGCGCACGGCGCGGCGCGTCGCCTCCGCGTGGCGATCGTGGCGCGCGAATACGTTGGCGTAGCCTTCCTCCTCGAGCATCTCGATGGCCACTTGCAGGCCGTAGAGCAGGTTCGTGGCCGGCGTGGAAGGCCAGTAGCCGGTGGCGTTGGAGGCGAGGATCTCGCTCCAGTCCCAATAGGAGCGCGGCATCTTCGATACCTTGTGCGCGGCCAGCGCCTTCTCCGAGACCGCGTTGAAGCCCAGGCCGGGCGGCAGCATGAGGCCCTTCTGCGAGCCGCCAACGGTCACGTCCACGCCCCATTCGTCGTGGCGGTAGTCGATCGAGGCGAGCGACGAGATCGTGTCCACCAGGAGCAGCGCCGGGTGCTTCGCGTCGTCGATGGCGCGGCGCACCAGGGGGATGCGGCTCGCAACACCGGTCGAGGTCTCGTTGTGCACGGCGCACACGGCCTTGATGGCGTTGCCCTTGTCGGCGGCCAGGCGCCTGCCGATCTCCTCGGAGTCGGCGCCGTGGCGCCAGTCGCCCGCGATCATCTCGACCTCGAGCCCGAGCTTGCGCGCGAGCCTCGACCACAGCGTGGCGAAATGGCCCGTCTCCGACATCAGCACCTTGTCGCCGGGGTCGAGCGTATTGACGAGGGCGGCTTCCCAGGCGCCGGTGCCGGAGGCGGCGTAGACGATCACCGGGTTCTTCGTCTGGAAGACGCGCTTCATGCCTTCGAGCACCGCGAAGCCGATCTTCTGGAACTCGGGGCCGCGATGGTCGATGGTCGGACGATCGATCGCGCGCAGGACGCGATCGGGCACGTTGGTCGGTCCCGGTATTTGTAGAAAGTGTCTTCCGGCGGCCATGGTCACCTCCTCGTCGATTTCGTCAATAATGCCCCAGCCCCACGCGCATTCCCATTGATCCCGGTAAAGACTCCCATGACCGCTGCCGCCCGGCCCTTGCATTTCGTTCCCCGCGGGGGCGCGGCGGCGCATTCGCTCGAGGCGCGGCTCGCGCGCGAGTTCGACGGCGAGGCGCATTTCGACGCCGCCGCTCGCGGCCGCTACTCCACCGACGCGTCGATTTACCAGGTGATGCCCATCGGTGTGGCCATCCCGCGCACGCCGGACGCCGCCATCGTCGCGCTGCAGATCGCGGTGGAGGCGGGCGTGCCGATCCTCCCGCGTGGCGCGGGCACATCGCAATGCGGCCAGACTGTGGGTGAGGCCTTGGTCATCGACGCGTCGAAATTCCTGAATGGCGTGATCGAGATCGATGCGGCCGCGCGGCGCGCCGTGGTCGAGCCCGGCGTGGTGCTCGACCAGCTGAACGCGAAGCTGCGCCCGCTGGGCCTCTGGTACCCGGTGGACGTTTCCACCGCCGCGCAGGCGACCCTCGGCGGCATGGCGGGCAACAATTCCTGCGGCTCGCGCTCGCTCGCCTACGGCAACATGGTCGACCGCGTG
>JBKJYC010000451.1:0-2548 GCA_046715885.1 Usitatibacter sp. | reverse complement strand
GGCTCATGGAGGACGTCTGCTTCATCGCCGACGTCGCGGTGCTGCCCCGTTGGATGAAGGTCGCGCAGTCGCTGGACTACGTCGCCGGTGTCCACCCGCGCTTCGATCGCGCGAAGGCGGAGGGCTTCCTCGCGAAGACCGCCATCCCGCGCGACAAGAAGGTCGGGAAGCTCTCGAAGGGCATGGTGACGCAGCTCCACCTGGCACTCGTCATGGCCATCGACGCGAAGCTGCTCGTGCTGGACGAGCCTACGCTCGGCCTCGACATCCTCTTCCGCAAGCAGTTCTACGACTCGCTGCTGAACGACTACTTCGACGGCAAGCGCACCATCCTCGTCACCACCCACCAGGTCGAGGAGATCCAGCACGTCCTCACCGACGTCGCGTTCATCAACCGCGGCCGGATCGTCCTCGACTCCACCATGGAGGACTTCGAGAAGCGCTTCTCGGAGGTCATGGTGCTGCCCGAGCAGGCTCCGGCGGCGCGCGCGCTGGGAGCGCTGCACGAGCGCCAGGTATTCGGCCGCAGCATCCTGCTCTATGCCGACGTCGATCGGGCGCGGCTCGCGGAGCTTGGCGAAGTGCGCACGCCGAGCATCGCCGACGTCTTCGTCGCCCTCATCGGCGGCGAGACCGGCGCAACGCAGAAGGTGGCCGCATGAACGCCCGCGCGAAATTCTACTGGTCGCTGCGGCGGGAGTTGTGGGAGCACCCCTCCATCTACATAGCGCCGCTGGCGGTGGCAGGCCTCGTCCTGCTCGCCTTCCTGTTCAACATGCGCCGCATCGCGGAGACAATGCGCGCGCTGCCGTCGCTCGACCCGGCGAAGCAGCTGATTGCGGTCGTGACACCGTACAGCCTCGCGGCGTCCGTGATCCTCTTCACTTCCTTCATCGTCGCGATGTTCTATTGCCTCGACGCGCTGTACGGCGAGCGGCGCGACCGCAGCATCCTCTTCTGGAAGTCGATGCCGGTTTCCGATCGCACGACCGTCCTCGCGAAGGCGACCGTCCCCCTCGCGATCCTGCCGCTGGTCGGCTTCGCGATCGCCCTTGCCACCCAGTTGATCCTGCTGATGCTGAGCAGCGTCGTGCTGATGGTGAACGGAGTGGAACCGGCGACGGTCTGGTCGCGGCTGCCGCTCCAGATGCCGCTGGCGATGCTCTACGGCCTCCTCGTGCACACGCTCTGGTACGCGCCCATCTACGGCTGGGTGCTGCTGGTCTCCGCATGGGCGAAGAAGGCGCCCTTCCTCTGGGCCGTGCTGCCGGTCTTCGCGGTCATGGCCTTCGAGAAGATCGCGTTCGGCACGAACTACGTGGCATCGCTGGCCCAGTACCGGATGGCGGGCGCGATGCGCGAGGCTTTCGCCGCCGACGCCTGGGAGGTGCCGATCATCCAGCTTTCGCAGTTGGATCCGGGGAAATTCTTGAGCAGCCCGGGCCTGTGGTCCGGGCTGGCGTTCGCGGCGGCATTCCTCGCCGCGGCGATCTGGCTACGCCGCCGGCGGGAACCGATCTGACTCGTGGCATAAAGGGAGAACATCATGTTGAAGTATTTCAAGGGCTGGATCCCCGCCTTCGCGGGGATGACATTCGCCTTCCTGCTCCTCGCGCAACCGGCGCTTGCGGGCAATCTCGTCGATGCCAAGTGGCTCGCGAAGAACCTCGAGGCGGCAGACGTGCTGGTGCTCGACGCCCAGCCCCGGCCGCTGCACGCGAAGGGCCATGTTCCGGGCGCGGTCAGCGTCGACGTGTTCGCCGTGGCGACCTACGGCATCCGCGACGTGTCGCCCACGGAGATCGAGAAGGTGTACCAGTCGCTGGGCATCGCCCCGGAGAAGAGGATCGTGATCTACGACCAGGGTGGTACCTGGTTCGCGACGCGGCTCTTCTTCCAGCTGCACTATCACGGGTTTCCGACCAGGAACCTCTTCATCCTGGACGGTGGGTTCTCGAAGTGGCAGGCCGATGGATTACCGGTCTCGAAGGACGCCACGCCGCCTCCGAAGCCCGGCTCGTTCCGGATCACGAAGATCAACGAGGACATGCGGAGCCGGATGCCGGATCTCGTCAGCGCCTCGGGCGACAGGGCCAACAAGGTCTTGCTGGACGCGATGGGGCCCGACTACCACTACGGGGCGAACCGCTTCTTCGACAAGGCGGGCCACATCCCGAATTCGGTCCTGCTGCCCAGCGAGGATTTCTTCAACGCGGACAAGACGTTCAAGTCCCCCGAGGAGATCCGGCGGATGCTCGGCTATCTCGGCATCGATTCCCGCAAGCACATCCATGCCCATTGCGGCGGCGGCATCGCGGCCAGCGTGCCGTTCTTCGCCGCGAAGTTCATGCTCGGCTATCCCAACGTGAAGCTCTACAAGGAATCGCAACTCGAATGGCTGCGCGACGATCGCGGGCTGCCGTTCTGGACCTACGACGCGCCCAACATGACGCGCGAAAAGACGTGGCTCAACGGCTGGAACAGCCAGATGTTGCGCATGTTCGGCGTGTCCAATTTCAGCGTCATCGACATACGTTCGGCGGAAGCC
>JBKJYC010000450.1:0-2698 GCA_046715885.1 Usitatibacter sp. | reverse complement strand
GAGCTCGATGGCGACGATGGCGGCGGTGTTGTCCGCCATCTCGGAGAGGCGGCGCGCGGCGAAGGTCGCCATGGAGACGTGGTCCTCCTGGTTCGCGGAGGTCGGCAGCGAATCCACGCTTGCCGGATGCGCGAGGGACTTGTTCTCGGAGGCCAGCGCCGCGGCGGTGACGTGCGCGATCATGAAGCCGGAATTCACGCCCGAGGCCGCGGTGAGGAAGGGCGGCAGCCCGCTGATGGACGCATCGATCAGCAGCGCGATCCTGCGCTCCGAGAGCGCGCCGATCTCGGCGATGGCGAGCGCCAGCTGGTCGGCGGCGAAGGCCACGGGCTCCGCGTGGAAGTTGCCGCCCGAGAGGGACTCGCCGGTCTGCGCGAACACGAGCGGGTTGTCGGTGACGCCGTTGGCCTCGATCAGCAGCGTGCGCGCGGCGTTGCGCATCACGTCGAAGCAGGCGCCCATCACCTGCGGCTGGCAGCGCAGCGAGTAGGGGTCCTGCACCTTGTCGTCGCCGGTCACGTGCGAGGCGCGGATCGCGCTGCCTTCGAGCAGCTTTCGGTAGGCGGCCGCGACCTCGATCTGCCCCGGCTGCCCGCGCAGCTCGTGGATGCGCGCGTCGAAGGGCGTGTCGCTGCCCATGGCGGCGTCCACGCTCATCGCCCCGGCGACCAGCGCGGCGGCGAACACGTTCTCGATGGCGAAGAGGCCCACCAGCGCGAGCGCCGTCGAGATCTGCGTGCCGTTCAGGAGCGCCAGGCCTTCCTTGGGACCGAGCGTCAGTGGTTCGAGGCCGGCGATTCGCAGTCCCTCGCTTGCAGGGAGTTTCATGCCGCGATGGCGCACCTCGCCCAGGCCGATCAGCACTGCGCTCATGTGCGCGAGCGGTGCCAGGTCCCCGGAGGCGCCGACCGAGCCCTTCGAGGGAATGAGCGGATAGACCTCGGCGGCGAGCAGGGCCAGCATCGCGTCCACGACCTCGGGGCGCACCCCCGAGTAGCCACGCGCGAGGCTCGCCACTTTGAGGAGCATCGCCAAGCGCACCACGTCGTCGGAGAGCGGCGCGCCCACGCCCACGCTGTGCGACAGGACGAGGTTGCGCTGCAGGAGGTCGAGCTGGTCATCCGGGATGTGCGTCTGCGCGAGCTTGCCGAAGCCGGTATTGATGCCGTAGACCGGCTTGCCCGCGCGGACGATGGCGGCGACCGCGCGCGCGCCGTCGGCGAGCGCGCCGCGGCTCGCAGCATCGAGCGTGACCGGCTGCGGCAAGCGCGCGAATGCAGCCAGGTCCGCGAGGGCGAGCTGGCCCGGCCTCAGCTCCATCGGGCGCGTCCCGCCATCCGCTCGGCCAGCTCGAAGACCACGTGCACCGCGAGCGCCAGCACGGCGGCGGGCAGCGCCCCGGCTAGCAGGGTCTCGTGATCGTTCAACGCCAGCCCCTGCGCGATGCGCTCGCCGTAGCCGCCGGCGCCGACGAAGGCAGCGATGGTGGCCGTGCCGACGCCGATCACGGCCGCGGTCTTCACGCCGGCCAGGATCATGGGTGCCGCGAGCGGAAGCTCGATGCGGGCGAGGATCGTGCGCTCGCTGAGGCCGAGGGCGCGGCCCGCGTCGCGCTGGCCCGCGGAAACGCCCAGCAGGCCGGCGTGCGTGTTGCGCACGATGGGCAGCAGGCCGTAGAGAAAGAGCGCGATCAGCGCCGGGACGGCCCCGATCATGCCGGTGGCGGGAATGAGGAAGGCCAGCAGCGCCAGCGAGGGAATGGTCTGGGCGAGACCCGTCACCGCGAGCACCGGCTGCGCCACCCAGCGCACCCTGGCGGCGAGGATGCCGAGCGGAATGCCGGTGAGGGTCGCGGCGATGAGCGAGCCGAACACCAGGCCGGTGTGCTGCGCGGTGAGGCGCCCGAAATCGTCGGCGAAGATGGCGTTCCACAGTCCACCCCTGGCCGTCGCGGGGCGCCCCTCGAGATACTCGCGCGCCACCTGCGCGAAAGCCAGGCGGTCGATCTCGGCGCGCGCATTGAGGGATCGCATCGTGGACTCGTCGATGCGGCCCTGGAGCTTCGAGAGCGCGGCGAAGGCCGCGGGATGCCGCGTCGGCGCGTCGGCGCGGTGGAGCAGGACCGCGTCGTAGCGGGGGAAGAACTTCCGATCGTCGTCCAGCACCCGCACGCCCTCACGCGCGATCTTCGCGTCCGTCGTGTAGAGGTCGATCGCCTGGACCTGGCCGGCGGCGAGCGCTTCGTAGGCCAGGCCGTGGTCGAGCCCGATGGGCGACTGCGGCAGCCCGTAGGCGGCCTTGAGGCCGGGCCAGCCGTCGCGGCGCCCGAGGAATTCGTGCGACAGGCCCAGCGCCAGCCGCGGCGCGCGCGCGAGATCGCCCAGCTTTCCGATGCCTTGCTGCGCGGCCTGCGCCTCGCGCATGCCGATGGCGTAGCTGTTGGAGAAGCCCAGCGGAATGCTGGCCGCGAGCCCCAGCGGTGCCAGGCGCGCATTGATCGCGGCAAGGTCGAGGGTGGCCTCGGCTTTGAGGATCTCCGCGGCGATCGTGCCGGTGTACTCGGGATAGACGTCGATCGCATTCGAGCGCAGGGCCTCGAAAAGAATGGCGGTATTGCCCATTCCCGGGCGGTGCTCGGCGCGCGCGCCGGAGCGCACCGCCGCCTGGGTCGCGATCTCGCCCAGGATGTAGGACTCGG
>JBKJYC010000449.1:0-3649 GCA_046715885.1 Usitatibacter sp. | reverse complement strand
ATGGCCTCGAGCGGCAGGGTGCGGAACTTGCCCGCGCCGAGCTCGTTCGCGCCGGCGCTCACCACCCAGACGTACTCGGTGTCGGGCTTCAACTTGGCGGGGATGCGATACGAGTTGCCGGTGGTCTTGCCGGAATGCACCGGCTTCTCGTCCCCGACCACGGACAGGGTCACTTCCGTCGGGCCCTGCGTGGCCCATCGGAAGGTGGGCTGCAGGGTGGCGATGTTGCCCTGCGTGGGGAACAGCAGCTGCGCGCTGCCCTTGGCGGGAGCGATGGAGCGCATGCGCACGCTGGCCGCGGAGGTCTGCGCCACCTGTCCCAGCACCTTGTTGCTGGCGCGCCATTCGGTGTTGCGCGTGACGGGCGGCACGCCGCTGGTGGCCGATATCTCGGTCTCCTTCACCACGTAGTCGCCCGGGCCTCGCAGCACGTATTCCTTGCCGCTTGCGATGTACATCACGGCCGCCTGCGCGTCCTTGGCGAGCGTGAGCTTCTGCCCGCGCGTGAGCTCGGAGAGGATCTGCGGCTTGGCGCCGTCGACCGCCACCTCGCCCTTGAGGTTGGTGAGAAACGCGATGCCATCGGCGAGGGCCGCCGAAGCCGCGAGGGACGCGAACAGGAACAGTGCGCGCTGGATCGTCTTTTTCATGTCGACCTCCGCTGTCATGCCGCCGCCGGCGTGGCCCGCGCCGTGCGGATGCCCCAAACCTTGACCGGGCTGTGGCCCTTCAACTTGTGCTCGCCCAGGGGATCGAATTGGAACCGCTCTCCGATCCGGCTCACCACGGACTCGGTGATCACGATCTTGCGCCCGATGTCCTTGGTGAGCCCTTCCACCCTTGCGGCGACGTTGACCGCGTCCCCGATCGCCGAATAATTGTGCCGTTCCGACGAGCCGATATTGCCCACCGTAACGGTTCCATAGTTTACGCCGATTCCGATGGTCAACGTCGGCAATCCCTCGCGCTCGAACTCCTTGTTCAGGAGGTCCAGCTCCGACAACATCTCGAGCGAACACTGGACCGCGTCGCCGCACGGATCCGCGGATTTCCGCGGCGCCCCGAAGAGCACCATCAGCCCGTCGCCGATGAACTTGTCGACCGTGCCGTCGAACTTGTGCACCGCCTTCACCATGCGGTCGAAATAGCGCTGTAGGACGGCGGTCACGATCTCGGGGGGCATCTTCTCGGACAGGGTGGTGAAGTCACGTACGTCGCTGAAGAGCACGCAGATGTCGGCCAGCTGGCCGCTCACGCCGGGCGTGAGCGCCCCGTGCAGCATTTCCTTCATCACCGCGGGGCTCACCTGTCCCGAGAAGGTGCGCTGCATGCGCATGCGCTCGAGCGTCGCCTCGACCGCGTCGAAGGCCGCGCGGACCACGAGCGCGATCCAGAAGCAGAGCACGACGGAGGCCACCGGCAGCAGCACCTGCGAATGGCGAATGGTGAACAGGCTCGCCGCGAGGACGGCCAGGGGAAAGCCGAGCGCACCGGTCGCCAGCATCCACGGCCGTGCATGCACCAGCACCGCCAGCGCCGCCAGGGCGCAGAGCAGCCAGCGCAGCCGTTCGGGCGCCGCGATCAGCACGCCGTTGGCAAGGTGGCTGCGCAGCACCTGGAGATGGATGACGACCCCCGGCTGGTTGAGGCTCACCTTCCCGCCCCAGGCGCCCTGTGCGCCCGCATGCGCGTCCTCGAGCAGCTCGATCACCTTCACCGGCAGGGTCCAGCGGTCGCGATCACTGCCCATGCTGCCGATGAGCACGATGCGCCCGCCGAATGTCCTCCTCAACCGCTCGGTCTCACCCGCCTCGAGCCAGCGGATGACGTCCTGCATCGGGATATAGCGCACCATCGAGCCGACGCTGTAGTCGATGTAGCCCTCCTGAACCGGGATTGCCGCGCGGCGCAGTACCTGGCCCGCGAGCGTCGGCAGCACCTTGCCCTTGTCGTCCAGGAGATGGCTGTCGCTGAATCGCCGCGATACGCCGTCCGGGTCGCGCAGTTGCCGGTCGACGCCCAGGTTGCCGGGCTCGACGATGTTGCGGTAGTTCTCCTGGATCGGCACGAGCTCGTTCGCGTCGTTCACGTGCTGCACGAACACCATGTTCGTCTCGCGCTTCAGCGCCACGAGGCCGATCATCATCGCGCGGTCGATGCCGGGGACGAGGCCGTCGAACGACCGCTCGGGCAAGCCGAAGTCCACGCCCACCGCGAGCGGCTTGGCGAGCGCGAGGGCGCGATAGGTCTTCGCGAAATGCCGGTGCCAGAGGGCGATCGGCTCGAGGAAGACCTTTTCGCTTTCCGCATCGGTGCCGATCAGGACGATGTCGTTGTCGACCTCCCGAGGGAAGTGCTGGCGCAGGAGGCGCATCTGCAGGTCGAAGGCCCAACGTTCGCCCGCCGCGAAGCCGGAATCATCGCGGGACGGGAGCGCGCTGCCCAACACGGCGAGCACCATCACCAAGCCGTAGAGGACGGCGTTTCGCAGCCGCGGGGAGGCGCGAACGCGCTCCCAGAAGGCGACGAAAGCGGGGACAGCCGAGGTGCGCTCCGTGGCGATGGCCACTCCAGGTGATGGACAGGGAACCGCTTTTTTGCAGCTATTCTAGCGGCGGCCGGGCGCGCGAGGAATCCGGGGTCGGTCGAAAGGTGCACCGCCAGGTCGAACGTGGGAGGTCTCGGAGCCGGAGTGAGCATCGGAGTACGATGACAGACGCCGGGTAGTTTCCGCGGGTCAGGCGAAGCACGGCTCCGATACCCAACTCGTCCAGGAGATCGACTATGAGCAGCGCCGTTTCCATCCATCCCCAAGTCGACCGGGGCGCCCAGCCCCCCGCCGCCGCCAATTTCTCGGGTGGCACCCTCTACTGCCGTTGTTCCGATCGGAAGGTGGCCGTGTCGATCAGGGGCCAATCGGCACACAACCATGTCTGCGGGTGCACCAAGTGCTGGAAGCCGCCCGGGGCGCTGTTCTCACAGGTGGCGGCCGTATCCCGCGACAACGTGAGCGTCACCGCCAATGCCGAGAAGCTGAAGGTCGTGGATCCCGCGGCGGCCATCAAGCGCTATGCCTGCGCGCAGTGCGGCGTCCACATGTACGGACGCATCGACAACGCCGGCCATCCGCTGTTCGGCTTCGACTTCATCCACACCGAGCTCTCTCCCGATGCAGGATGGGCACCAGCGGGATTTGCCGCGTTTGTATCCTCGATCATCGAGTCGGGCGCGGATCCGGAGCGGATGGATGCCGTCCGCGCGCGGCTGCGGGAACTGGGCCTCGAGCCCTACGATTGCCTGGCGCCGCCCCTGATGGATTTCATCGCCACGAAAGTCGCGAAGGCGACGCGGGTGCCAAGGCGAGAGTACGCCTAGCCGCGGGTCCACCGAGCGGCCCTGTAACGTAGAGCGGCCGCACAAACGCAAACGCCCAACCTCTTTGTGGAGGTTGGGCGTTTGTCTTGTAGCACCCTGGCGATGACCTACTTTCTCACGGGCAATCCGCAATATCATCGGCGCGGCGTCGTTTCACGGACCTGTTCGGGATGGGAAGGGGTGGGGCCAACGCGCTATGGTCGCCAGGAATTCTGTGGAGGCGGCGTGCGTGCTGGTGCGCGTCGTCTCGTGTTCGGGGTGTTAGAAGGTGTTT
>JBKJYC010000448.1:0-9435 GCA_046715885.1 Usitatibacter sp. | reverse complement strand
CGCGCCGCGGCGAGCGTGAGGTCCACGTCCGCGCGCGCGACGCGCTGGGTGTTCCCCGTGAGCGCGCCACGTCCCTGCAGTGCCAGCCCCGCGACGCGGCTCTCGCCGAGCTCGAACGCCACGTCGCCCGCGAGCCCGCCCTCCAGCGTGCCCTTCACGCTCGCGCGGCCGTTCAGGTCGCCCGGCAGCGTAGCGGCGAACTGCGACGGGTCCACGTGGGTGAGGGTGCCGGTGAACTCGAACTCGCGGCGCCCCGACAGGCCCATCGTGCCCTGCACGACGGCGACCGACGCACCGCGGGCGATGCGCGCGGTTTCCACCGTGAGCTTCTGGCTCTCGATCGATGCCTTGCCCGCGAGCTCGAAGCGCGGCTCGCGCAGCTGCACGTCGAAACGCTGCACCTGCTTCGTGGTCTCGGCGGTGATCGAGCCCGCGAGCCTGGTCGGCCGCAGCTTCGTATGCCAGGCGGCGAGATCCATGCCCGCCACGGCGAGCTTCGCCTGCGTGCGCTCGCCCGCGACGACGATGTCGCCCGCAGCGGAGCCGCCGTTGGAAAAGACGAGCGTGGCCTTGGTGAGCTCGTAGCGCGGCGCGAGGATGCGAATCGACCCGCGGGCCTCGCTCACCGGCACGCGTTGCTGGTCGAGGGGACCCGGCAGCGTGTTCACGATGCGCACCGGGCCGGTGAACGCACCGTCGGCCGCGGGCGCGAGATTCGCCTCGACCGAAAGCCGCGTATGCGGTGCAGCGGGCGCGAAGGCGTTCACGTCGATGCCCTCGAGCTTCCCGGCCACGCGCTTCACCGGTTGGTCCTCGAGCGGCTCGAGCGCGACGGTGGCGCTGCCCGTGATGCCGCCCTCCTCGCCTTTCACCAGCGCCTCGAACTTTGCGAGCGTGCCCCTGGCCTGGGCCGAGACGCGGTAGCGCCGGCCCTCGCGCTCGCCGGTGAGCTGCGCGGTGATGTCCACCGGGAACGGCTCGATGGCACCGATGGTGCCGCTCGCCTGGACCAGGCCCGCGGGCGTTCGCGCGGACACGTTCTCGAACGCCCAGGTGAGGCTGCCGGCCACGGAGTTGAGCGTGAAGTCCGAGATCTCGAAGCGCGGCGTGATGCGCCCACCGGCCTCGAGCGTGGCGATGCCGATGCGCTTCACGCTCGCCTTCTCGACGCGAACCTCGAGCGGCGGCTTCAGCGTCACCGGCAGCTTGGTCTTCTCCTTGGTCGCGGGCGTGGCGGCGGCGAAGTCGAGCGCCTCCGCGGTGAGGTACGAGATGCGCAGCTCGCCCGTGAGCAGCCCCATCGGCGCCCAGGAGAACGCGGGCTTCTCGACCGTGACCACGAGATTGGGGCGCCGGTACTCGAGGCGCCGCGCCGTGAGCGGCGTGATGAGGGTTCCCTCCAGGCCTTCGGCCTTCAGGCCCGCACCGGCGAGCAGGAAGGCGGCGCCCGAGGTGGTGGCGAGGAACCACGCGAGGGCGAGTGCCACGAGGAGCGCGATGCCGAGCACGCCCAGCCCGGAGCGGAACAGCCACGGGCGGCGCTGGCGGAAGCGCGGGCGCGGCTCGGGGATGGGGACGAGGACGTCGGGCGTGCCCATGTCAGAAGGCGACCGAGACCGAGAAAACGACGCGGAACTTGCGCGCGTTCTCGGCATAGGCGAGGTCGAGCGCCAGCGGGCCGGCGGGCGTGCGCAGCCGCGCGCCAATGCCGTACGCGGGATTGCCGTTCAGCGCCTTGCGATCGTCGGCCGCGTCGCCCAGGTCGTGGAAGACCGCTGCGCCGAGGGACTTGGTGAACCAGTGCACGTACTCGAGCGAACCGGTGAGCAGGAAGCGCCCACCGACCACCGCATCGCCGTCACGCGCGCCGAGGCTCTCGTAGGCGTAGCCGCGGTTGGAGCGCGAGCCGCCGGCGCGGAAGAGGAATTCCTCGGGAACGCCTCCGCGCGACGCCGCGAAGGTCTGGCCGATCTCCGCGCGTGCGATCAACTGGTCGTTGGCGCCCAGCGCGAACCAATGCTGGTAGTGCGCATACGCCTGCACGAAGTCCTGGGTCGAGGCCATGGCGCGCGCGCCGGCGGCGAGGCGCAGTCTCAGCACGCCGCCCTTCTTCGGGTCGATCAGCTCGTCCACCCAGCGCCACGTGGCATCACCGATGGGTGCCAGCGCGCGCGCGATCGAAAAGGCGGCCAGGTCGGGGCGCTTGCGTTCCAGCGTGTAGGAGAGGCCGACGCGGTAGTCGTCGACGGGCCGCAGCTTGAACTGGCGGTAGGCCGCGATCGCGAAGCGATCGGTCTCCAGGCCCTGGTTCTCCTTGTGCTCGACGAGCGCGCCGAAGCTGTCGCGGGTGTCGAGCCGGTCGCCGAGCGGGCCGCCGAGGGTGAGCGCGGGCAGGAAGAAATCGGCGAAGGCGATCTGGCGCACCTGGTCCACCGCGAGCGCGCTGTGCATGTCGAGCGCGGTGCCGAAGAGGTCGCGGTTGTGGTACGAAAGCTCGCCCCGCGCGCCGGTGTCGGTGCCGTAACCCATCGCGATGCCCACGTCCACCGGCGCGCGCTCGATGATCGTGATCTGCACCGGCACGTCCTGCGTCCTGGCGGCTTCGCGGTCGATGTCCACGGCGACACTCGCGAACCACGGCGCGTTCTGCAGCGTGCGCTGCAGCTCGAGGAGCTTCGCCAGCTCGTAGGGGTTCCCCGGCTGGAGGCGGTTGTAGCGCCGAATGAGACTTTCGGGATAGCGCTTGAGTCCCGTGATCATCAACGGGCCGAATGTGTAGCGCGGCCCGCTTTCGAGGATCACCTTGAGCGTGGCTTTGTGCTCCGGCACATCGACCAGCGCCGCGCTGTCGGCAAGCGCCGCGTTCGCGTAGTGGCGCTCGGAGAGTTTCTCGAGGACGCGGTTCTTGGCGTCGTCCCAGTCGGCCTGGCGGAAGGGGCGCCCGGCGGGCAGCGTCCACGCGGCCTCCACCGCCGCGCGCTGCTCCTCGCGCCCGCCGCCGGCCAGCGCCACGTCGCCCTCGAACTCGACCACGACCTTGTCGATCGTCGTGCGCGGCCCGGGCACCACCGAGACCACGAGCTTGCGGCTTTCCCCCTCGCCCTCGATGCGTGTGGTCACCTGCGTCGCGAAGTAGCCCTCCGATGCGGCGATCTCGGGCACCTTGCGGTTCACCTCGCGCAGGAAGAGGCGCAGCGTCCCGGCCTTCACCTCGCCGTCGGCCTGCTCGGGCAGGACCACGTGCTTCTGGAAGAGCTGCTTCAGCTCGTCGGGCGCTTCCCACTGGACGTTGCGCGCCGCCTGGCGCAGCCCCTCGAGGCGCGTCCGGCGCTCGGCTCGCCTCGCCTCGCGCTGCTTCGCGTCGGCCTCCTCGGATCGGTCGTCGTCCGGCGATTCCGCTTCCGCAGTCGCGTCCGACGGGCGTGGCGGCGCGCCGGCCGGAGCTTGCGCGAGCGCGCAGGTGGCCGTGAGCAACGCAACCACGAATCCGGCGAGCCGGAGCATGGACGCGACCCGCCGCATGTTGGAGTCCTCGCCTCGCGGGCTCGTCGTGCCCGCCACTACATCATCGACAGGACGACGCGCCCGGGGGTTCCCGCCGTCGTTCAGCGAGGCTACCCCTCGAGGCTTTCGATGCGCTTCTCCAGCCGCTCGACGGCGTCGCGCAGCTCGGAGACGCCACCGGTGAAATCCTCGACCTTCACGCGCGAGGCGATGAGCGGCGCCTCTTCGGTCCAATACTCGGCCGCGCCCGCGACCGTGCGCTTCGCCGCTTCGCCGACCCAATGCGCGGTCGCGGTGGCGGCACCCATGGCGCGATGCGCGACCACGTCGCCGACGGCCCGCGACAGGTCCTCCTCCGCGTCCCACTTCAGGTGGCGCGCGAGGAACGAGACTTCCTGGGCGAACTCCGCATCGCCCTTCATCTCGACCTCGCGATAGGCAGCCTCCTCGTGGAGTGCCAGGCGTGGCAGAAGAAAGGGCGAGATGCGGACCTCGAGGTCGCGTGCGGCACCCGGCACCGCCACGGTCACCTCGCCCGTCGTCTGGACCGTCCAGGCGAACGTGAGCGGTCCCACGTGGAAAGCCGCTGAGCGTCCGGCGTAGGGGCGCAGGCGATCCATCGCCACCGGCGTGGAACGCAGGATGTGGTTCAACATCGCCGTGACCGGCCGCGGGCCCATCAGACCCGGAATCCGCGATGCAGCGCGACCACGCCGGCGGTCAGGTTGAAATAGTCCACCTTCGCCAGGCCGGCGCTCTCCATCATCGCCTTGAGGGTCTCCTGGTCGGGGTGCATGCGGATCGATTCGGCCAGGTAGCGATAGGCCTCCTCGTCCTTCGCGACGTATTTTCCGAGCTTCGGCAGGACCGAGAACGAGTACGCGTCGTAGGGCTTCTCGAGCGGCTTCCACGGCTTGGAGAACTCGAGCACCAGCACGCGCCCGCCCGGCCGGGTGACACGCGCCATCTCCGCGAGAGCGCGCTCCTTGTGCGTCATGTTGCGCAGCCCGAAGGCGACCGAGACGCAGTCGAACGATTCGTCGGGAAAGGGCAACTTTTCGGCGTCGCACCGGGCCAGGGGCGGAAAGAACCCCGCGTCGATCAGCTTGTCGCGGCCCACGGCGAGCATGGCGGCGTTGATGTCGGTCATCCACACCTGCCCGGTGGGGCCTGCACGCTTCGCGAAGGCGAGCGCCAGGTCGCCGCTGCCCGAAGCGACGTCGAGCACGCGCGAGCCCGCGCGCACGCCGCTCATCTCGAGGGTGAAGCGCTTCCACAGGCGGTGCATGCCCAGGGACATGAGGTCGTTCATCAGGTCGTAGTTGCCCGCGACCGACTTGAAGACCTCGCCGACCTTCTTCGCCTTCTGCGCCTCGTCGACCTGCCGGAAGCCGAAGTGCGTCTTGCCGGTCATGAGCAGCCGCCGCCCTTGCGGGAATGGCCGTGGCCCGAGCCAGGGGCGGGGGATTGCACGTCCCGCGAGCCGCCCTCGTGCTCCAGCCGCGCGAGGTAGCTCTTCCAGTTGGACTCCTTCTTCGCGCCCAGGTCGTAGAGGTAGTCCCACGAATAGATGCCGGTGTCGTGGCCGTCGGTGAAGACGAACTTCACGGCGTAGACGCCCACCGGGTCGATGGCGGAGATGCCCACCTCGCGCTTGCCGGTCTGCAACACCTCCTGGCCGGGGCCGTGGCCGCGCACCTCCGCCGAGGGCGAAAAGACGCGCAGGTACTCGCAGGGCAGGTCGAAGGTGCGCCCGTCCTCGAAGCTGACCTCGAGGTGCCTCGAGGCCTGGTGCAGCTTGATCTCGGTGGGGGGGGGGTTTTGCGTTCCATGTCCCGCCATTATCGCCTACCCCGCGTTGGTTAGAATGTCGCCATGGTCGGCATCCTCATCGTTTCCCACGGCGCCTTCGGCGAGGCCCTCATCCATTGCGCCAGCCACGTGCTCGGCAAGCGCCCGCTCTACCTGCGCCAGTTGGGGGTGACCATCCACGACGACCCGGACGCGATCCTGCCGGTGGCCGAGGACCTGATCCGCTTCCTCGACCAGGGGGCCGGCGTGCTCGTGTTGACCGACATCTACGGCGCCACGCCTTCCAACATCGCCGCGCGCATCCTCAAGCCCGACTACGTCGAGGGCATCGCCGGGGTGAACCTGCCCATGCTCATCCGCGCGCTCACCTACCGCGATGAGCCGCTCGAGGTCGTGATCGGCAAGGCGCTCACCGGGGGACAGGACGGCGTCACGCGGATGCCCCACAAGGCGATCGCGTGATCAAGAGGAACATCACCATCGTGAACAAGCTGGGGCTGCACGCCCGCGCCTCGGCGAAGCTCACGCAGATGGCGGCGGGCTTCCAGAGCGGGGTTCACCTGTCGCGCAACGGCCGGCGCGTGAACGCGAAGAGCATCATGGGCGTGATGATGCTCGCCGCCGGGATCGGCGCGACGCTGGAGATCGAGATCGACGGGCCCGACGAGGAAGCGGCCCTGGCCGCCCTGGAGAAGCTCTTCGCCGAAAAGTTCGGCGAGGGCTCGTAGCTCCGATGGACGCCCGGGCGAGCCCCGTCTGCTTCACGATGCACGGCATCGGCATCTCCGGGGGCATCGCGATCGGCCACGCGCACCTCTTCCTCGGGATGTCCACCGAGGTCGACCACTACGAAGTTCCGCCCGGCGAGATCCTGCGCGAGCAGCGCCGCTACGACCGCGCGGTGAAGGAAGTGCGCGACGAGCTGAAGGAGCTGGCCGACAGCGTGCGCCACAGCTCGGCCTCCGAGCTGGCGCCGTTCGTGAAGGTCCACCTGATGCTGCTCGACGATTCCGCGTTCACCGACGTGCCGCGCGAGATCATCCGCGAGCGCCACTGCAACGCGGAGTGGGCGCTGCGCCAGCAGCTGGACGAGCTGTCCGCGCAGTTCGACGAGATCGAGGATCCGTACCTGCGCGAACGCGAGGAGGACGTGCGCCAGGAGGCCGAGCGGGTGCTCGAAGCCCTGGCCGGCACCAAGCGCCGCATCGCCGTGAAGCCCACGCGCGGCGAGGACCCCCCGATCCTGGTGGCGCGCGACCTCTCGCCCGCCGACGTGATCCTCTTCCGCCAGCATCCGTTCGGCGCGTTCATCACCGACCTGGGCGGCGCGACCTCGCACACCTCGATCATGGCGCGCGCGCTCAACATCCCCGCGATCGTCGCCCTGCACCATGGCCGCGGCCTCATCCGCGAGGACGAGCTGCTGGTGATCGACGGCACCCAGGGCGTGGTGATCGTCAACCCCGGCAAGCACGTCCTCGCCGAGTACCGCATCAAGCAGAACGAGGCGCGGATCGAGCGCGAGAAGCTGAAGCGCCTGAAGAGCGCGCCCGCCGCCACGCTCGACGGCATCACGGTGCAGCTGATGGCCAACATCGAGCTGCCGAGCGACGTGGATCCCGCGCGCGCGAGCGGCGCCACGGGTGTGGGCCTCTTTCGCAGCGAGTTCCTGTTCATGAACCGGCGCGACAAGCCCGACGAGGATGAGCAGTTCGAGGCCTACCGCGAGGTGGTCGAGGGCATGAAGGGCCTGCCGGTCACCATCCGCACGCTCGACATCGGCGCCGACAAGCCGCTGGACGGCCAGCAGCAGACCGCGGTGAACCCGGCGCTGGGCCTGCGGGCGATCCGCTATTGCCTCTCGGAACCGCACATCTTCAACACCCAGCTGCGCGCGATCCTGCGCGCCTCGCGCTACGGCAAGGTGATGATCCTGATCCCGATGCTCTCCACGTGGGCGGAGATCACGCAGGCGCTGCTCGCGGTTGCCGCGGCCAAGGAGCAGCTGAAGGCCGACAACATCAAGTTCGACGACTACGTGCCGGTAGGCGGGATGATCGAGGTGCCGGCGGCCGCCATCGCGCTGCCGATGTTCATCCGCAAGCTCGACTTCCTCTCGATCGGCACCAACGATCTCATTCAGTACACGCTGGCCATCGACCGCTCCGACGACGCGGTCGCGCACCTATACGACCCGCTGCACCCGGCCGTACTGAACCTCCTCGCCGGCGTGATCCGCACCGCGCAGCAGCACGAGAAGCCGGTGGCGGTGTGCGGCGAGATGGCCGGCGACGTGGACCTGACGCGCCTGCTGCTCGGCTTCGGGCTGCGCAACTTCTCGATGCATCCCGCGCACGTGCTCACCGTGAAGCAGCGCGTGCTCTCGACCAGCCTGCCCGACATTGCCCCCATCGTGGCGCGCATCCTCAAGACCGACGAGCCGGAGCGGCTGCAGGCGCTGATGGAAAAGCTCAACGCCTGAGCGCGGCGATGAACAAACCCCCCGATCCGGACCGCGGCGGCTGAGCCCGCGGATGCTTTCGTACAGCTGCGACTGCGGCCAACCGGTCTTCTTCGACAACTTGCGCTGCCTGGGCTGCGGCGCGGACCTCGGATTCGACCCGGCGCAGCGCAGGCTGGGACCCCTGCAAGGGGATGGAAGGGGTACCTGGTCGTTCCGCGGAGAGCTCTCGCGCGGCTTCCGCCTGTGCGCGCAGCGCGGAGCTGCCGCAGCATGCAACTGGCTGCTGCCGGCGCACGAGACCAGCCCTTCGTGCGTGGCCTGCCGTATGACGCGCACCGTGCCCGACCTGTGGCGGCCTCGCAATGCCCAACGCCTGCGCGGCCTCGAGGCCGCCAAGCGGCACGTGCTCTTCGACCTTCAGGGGATCGGCGTGGTGGCTATCGCGCTCGCCGACGACCCCGAGCGAGGTCTCGCGTTCGATTTCCTCGAGTCTCTCGAGGGGGAGCCGCCGGTAGTGACCGGGCATGAGCACGGCGTCGTGACCCTGAACGTGGCCGAGGCGGATGACGACTACCGCGAGCGCCACCGGGAGAGCCTCTCGGAGCCCTACCGCACGCTGATCGGGCATCTGCGGCACGAGATCGGGCACTACTACTGGAACCGCCTGGTGCTCGCCGGCCCGTGGCTGCGACCCTTTCGCGCGCTCTTCGGCGATGAGCGTGCCGACTATGCGGAGGCCCTGCAGCGCCACTACGCCGTAGGGCCGCAGCCCGACTGGCGCCAGCGCTTCATCAGCAGCTACGCGGCCTCGCACCCGTGGGAGGACTGGGCGGAATCGTGGGCGCATTACCTGCACTTGCGCTCCACGCTCGAGACCGTGGCGAGCTACCGGCTGGACACGACGGCGGTCCCGCTGAAGATCACTCCTTTCGGCCCCGAATCCCTGCACGGGTATGCGCCGCCGGACGCGGCCGCGTCGTTCCTCGCGTGGATCAACGCCTGGGTGGTGCTCACCACCGTGCTGAACGAGACGGCGCGCAGCATGGGGCAGCCCGACATCTATCCGTTCGTGCTGAACGCGCCCACCGTAACCAAGCTTCATTTCGTGCATCGCGTCGTGACGGGCGACAATCCCGACGCCACGCCACCGCCCCCCTGCACGCTCAAAGTCCCCGGATGAGCTGTCAAATGCGGTAAGATCGCCGCGTACGCGCCGATTTGTACTCCGATTGCGGGCGCGAAATAAATGCGGCTAAACGAGTGACGTCCCCGGAAACCCGACGCCCCTTCGTTGAAGCCGTCGGGTTTTTTCATTCATGGCCGAACTCGAACCACGCTCGGTCGGGGCCGTCCTGCCGCAGAAGGCCGGATTCCTCGAACCACTGATCCTCAAGGCGGGCAAGACGCTCGCCTCGTACGAGCTCGTCTACGAAACCTACGGCACGCTCAACGCCGATCGCTCCAACGCGATCCTCGTCTGCCACGCGCTCTCGGGCGGGCACCATGTCGCCGGCTACTACGCCGAGGATCCGCGCAAGGTCGGCTGGTGGGACAACATGATCGGCCCCGGCAAGGCGATCGACACCGGGCGCTTCTTCGTGATCGGCGTGAACAACCTGGGCGGCTGCCACGGCTCCACCGGCCCCACCTCGATC